>NZ_JBSGCE010000033.1:0-119403 GCF_053601695.1 Nonomuraea sp. NPDC004702 | reverse complement strand
CTGCACTCGGGAGGGTGTGGGAGAGTAGGTCACCGCCGGACAATTTTTTGGGAAGGGCTCCGACTTCGGTCGGGGCCCTTTCTGTATTTCCGGGGGTATTTCCTTGTGCCCGGTGCTGGGGGTGTGATGGCGGGGTGCTGGGGTTGGGGGCTGGTTCAGGGGGCCGGCTCGTGGCGGGCCCAGTGGACCCCTGGACCCTGGCCCCCCGGACCCCTGGGCCGGTGTGCCGGTGGGCCGCTTGGAGGTGCGCTGTCGCAAGGCGCAGGTGGCGCTTTCGGTGGAGCCCAGTCGGTTCCGGCTCTGGTCAGTCCGAGCCGGCCCGTTTTGGAGACTTAGGGTTCGTGTCCCGCCCCATTTCGTAGGAGATCAAGGGGGCGTATCCGGCCCGGCCTCGCCGGAGACCCAAGGGTTCGTATCCGGCGCCTGGGTCGGATGCTCCTCCAGCTTCGTCCTTGGCCGGCCCTACATCTGCGCTGAAGGTCAACCTCTACCCGCTTGCGTAGAGCGGTGGCGATCCCGCGACCGCAGACAGACTTCAAGTGCCGGCGTTGCGTAGGTGGGCCAGGAGCTGTTCAGCCTCACCGTCGCCGGCGTGCCCCCATCAGCTGCGAACGAGCCCGTGTCAGTCTCGACACTAATGGCCGGAATCACCTGGAATCGACAGTGAAGAAGCCCTCATCCTCCTCGCCAGGGTGCGTGGGTGCATACTGCTTCAGCATGCCGTGCCGCAGCATCCACAGCCGAAAGAACGACTCCTCCTGGTCCATCAAGAAGACCTGGACGGCGTTCGGGCATCGCCAGGCGATGTTCTGAACTCGATCAAGAACCGCGGGCAGATCAGCATGATTGAGCGTCCCGGCCCACACGCTGCATTCGGGGAACTTCCAGCCACCCCATTGCGAATCCTGGCCGGTCGTCTCGGTCAGGAACCCACATCCCATTCCCGGCCGGTCCCGCCGCGGAGCCTCGGCCCGCAACCAGTTGCTCAACGCCTCAACGTTGGGCCGGTCCACCGCATCAACCGACACCATGACGTTCGCCACCCAGCTCACCAGGCGATTATGGAGCACGCCCCCTGCACGCTTGTCCGTCCTCAGGTCTGCACACCAGTGAGTACGCTGACACTTCGCCGTCACTCTGCGGGGGGAGGAGGCGCTGTCAGGGTGTTGCGCGCCCCTACGAGCGGCTCCTGGCAGCCGCAACAGCCAATAGCGAGCCGTGGGAGCCGCGCCGTAGAAGCAGACCTGCCTTCGGCGGTGACCAGGATTTCGCGATGACCGGAACGAGGTGCTGTCAGGGAAGTTCTGGTCATGCCTGGGGCTTCGTCTCTGTCGGCCACGCCCATCAGTGCTGTTGCCAGCCTGTCGGATGTCTCCACTCAACTGTCCGGACTGGTGGCGTAGCTGTGTACTCCAGGAGCCGGCTTGTGTTGGCAGGGGACCTGGGCTGGGTGTCAGCGCGAGCTTGGTGAGGCTCGGCAGATTGGCCGTTCTGAGGCCATGGCAGGTGGCTGGATGTCAGGGGTGGGCGAAGAGGGTTAGTGTGCAGCTGGAGGCGATGGCCAGGGTGCGGCCCGTGGGGGAGAAGCCGGCTGTGCGGAGCTCGCAGCCCTCTTCGCGGTGGATGTGCCACCAGGTTGATCCGGGTTCGTCGCGGTAGGGGTCACCGCCGCTGGACAGCAGGACGTTTTCGATGGGCCAGTCGGGGGCGACGACATCGATGGACCATCCATTCGTGGTGGTCGTGTGCAGTCCGCCGCCCAGGAGGCCGGAGATTTTGATGGGGGTGCCTGTCAGAGGTCCTATGCCTTGGCAGGTGAGGGTGTAGTCGTCCGGCCAGGCTGGTTCTGGGGCGGGGTCGCGTGCTGTGCGCCGGCCGGTGACGCAGTTGAGGACGCCGCGTCCCTGGTGAGAGGTCACGAGGATGAGGTCCTCGCCCGATTCGGGGTGTACGGCGAAGCCCACGCCGGTCAAGCCTCCGACTGCTACTGGCGGCAAGGGGCGCCAGGGTGGCGGCGGGGGTTGGAGCGGAGCGGTTCGGAACCGGGTGCGCAGGTTTTCGTGGTGGGGGTTCATGGCGGGCGAGTCCTGTCGGGGTCCGGCGGCGGTGCGGTAGGGGCGCATCCTATGCCCGACAAGACGGGGCGGCGTTTGTGCCCAGGCGACCTGGTGGCGGGAGCCTGGGGGCGATGCCGGTAGCCGGTGGCCGGTGGCCGGTGGCCGGTGGCCGGTGGCCGGTAGCTGGTGGGCGGGGATCGGGGGTTGCGATTACCTGGGGGATGCGGCAGGCGGAGCGGCGGGCGCCTCGGCGCCGGTGGTCTGGGCAGGCTCTGGAGGGCTGGTGCTCGTCGTCGCGATCGCCCAGGGGGTTCGCTGGCCGTGTGGGGAGAGGAGAGGAAGCGCACGTCGCTCAGGGGCGCCGCATGCTAAGTGGGGTCGCCGAGGCGGGTGCGGGCTTCTTTGAGTTGCCGGCGGACGTCGGCGAGTTCACGCTCGAGTTCCAGGATGCGGCGGATGGCGATCAGGGTCATGCCCTGGTCGGCGAGGTCGGTCACGTGCTGGACGGTCAGGATGTCGTTGCGGGAGTAGCGGCGTTGGCCGCCGGACGAGCGGCTCGGGCTGATGACGTCGTGTTCGTCCAGGCGGCGGAGGTAGGCCTGGCGGACCTGGAGCATCTCGGCGACCTGGCCCAGGGAGTAGAGCGGGGCGTGTTCGTCGTCGAAGGGCAGCGCGGGCATCGTGGCCTCCTCGGGGTTCGGGGGCGGGGCCGGGATGCCCCGCCCCCGGTGCCGGGTCAGGCCCGGATGGCCTTCGTGTCGTTGCGCCGGATCTCCACCTTGCGCGGTTTGGCGCGTTCGAGGACCGGGATGCGCACGGTGAGCACGCCGTTGGCGTAGCCGGCGTCGATGCGGTCGCTGTCGAGGTGCTCCGACAGGTAGACGCGCCTGGTGAACGTGCCCATCGGGCGCTCGCGGACGAACAGTCGTTCGTTCTCGGCGATCTCTTCCTCGCGACGGGAGCTGACGGTGAGGACGCCCCGGTCGACGGTCACCTCGATGGAGTCCGGGTCGATGCCGGGCAGGTCGAAGCGCAGGACGACGTCGTCGTCGCGGCGAAGGCCGTCCATCGGCATCGTGGCGGCGCCGCCGTTGTCGAAGGTCTGGCGGGCCAGCCGGTTGAACTGGCGCTCGAACTCCTGGAAGAACGGGTCGATCGTAGTCAGCAGCATGGTTCCGAACCTCCTGCTTCTGTCGTGGTAGCTAACCTCCAACTCGATTTGTAGGTTAGACAGCCGAGTGGAGGGAAGCAAGGAGGGTAAGGAAGTTTTTACCTGGGCGTGAGGAGTGTGCCGGTGAGGATGGTCACGGCATGGCCGGCGAGGTGGACGCGGTCGCCGTCGAGGCGGGTGTGGACCAGGCCGCCTCTGGCGGAGAGCTGCGCACCGGTCAGAGCCGTGCGGCCGAGCCGCGCGGACCAGTACGGCGACAGGGCGCAGTGGGCCGAACCCGTCACCGGATCCTCGGCGACGCCCACTTGGGGAGCGAAGAATCGTGAGACGAAATCCGTGCCGGTGCCGCGGGCGGTGACGATGACGCCGCGCGCCTCAACTGCCGACAGGGCCGGGATGTCGGGGCGCAGGGTGCGTACCGTCTCCTCTGAATCGACCTCGACCAGCAGGTCCAGGTCGCTTTTCCCGACCCGCACCGGGGTGGCGCCGAGCGCTTTCTCCAGGCCGTCGGGAACCGTGACGGGCGTCACCTCCTTGGCCGGGAAATCCATCGTGATGAGGTCTCCGGCGGCGCGATTCACGGTTAGCGTTCCGCTGGCCGTGCGGAATTCGACGGGGCCGGTCGCGGCGCCGGTCGAATACAGAACGTGAGCGGTCGCCAGCGTGGCATGACCGCAGAGAGTGACCTCGACCACAGGGGTGAACCACCGCAGGGAATCGCCGAGCAGGAAGGCGGTCTCGGAGAGGTTCATCTCGGCGGCTACGCTCTGCATCCACCCATCAGTAACCGGAGAGTCCAGCAGGCAGACACCTGCGGGATTACCCTTGAAAGCTGTGTCGGTGAAGGCGTCTACAGTGAACAGGCGCATGTGGCCGATGCTATACGGGGGGGACGGATATCCAGATGCAAGCGGGTTGCAAGCCGTACAAAATGGAATTAGGGCTGGGCGTGTCGCGTGGCGAATGCGGAATCGTCGGTTACCGTCCAATGTGTAGGGACGTGCCGATTACGGTGAGTTCCTGAGGAAAGGACAAGCCGATGGGGGCAGTGCGCAAGGTGGTGAACTACCTTGGCCTGAGCGGGGTCGATCACTACGACGACGGCTATGACGACGACGAGCACTACGAGGACGAGTACGTTCCGGCGACGGAGCGGGCCGCCCGGCGGTGGCGCGCGAACGTCGACGCGTCGCGAATCGTGATGGTCCAGCCGCTCAAGTACAACGACGCACCGTTGATCGGTCAGCACTTCCGTGACGGGCAGACGGTGATCATGGATGTCACGGGCATGGCGATGCCCGAGGCGACGAGGATGGTCGACTTCGCCGCCGGGCTCGCGTTCGGTTGCGAGGGTCGGATCGAGCGCATCGCCGATCGCGTGTTCCTGCTCGCGCCGGCGCACGTGGAGATCGAGACGACCTGATCGGGTCTAAGCAGCGCGCGGGCCGCGACGAATCAGCCGGGTGAGCTCGGCTGCATCGTCAGCGGCCTGTTTCGCGCGTGCGTCCGCTTCTCTGGCGTAGGCGTGCAGGGCCCAGACGGCGCCCTCGGCCAGCTCCTTCAGCTCGTTGACCTGGCCGGCCACGTAACGGGCGTCGGCGACGATCGTCTTGTGGCGCTGCCAGAGCTGCCAGCCGCCCAGCCCGAGCATGGCCACCCCGGCGGCGGCCAGCAGGAGCGAGGCGCTGAACGCCGCTCCGGCCAGGCACGCGACACCCGCCACGATCAGCACGAACGCGGCCCACGGCCGGCCGCGCGGCACGACGCCCTCGGTGAGGATGGCGTGCTCCGCCGTGGCGATCGAGGTCTCGTCGGGGCCTTCGGGGCGCAGGTGGATGCGGTGGCCGAGCAGCGGGACGGTCAGCGTGGCCGGCGGCGTCAGCCGGCTGTCGGCTTCGAGCTCCTCGGCCAGGCCGCGCAGGATGGGCGCGGCGACGTGCAGGGCGATGGCGGCCAGGTGCGGGTCGGCGCCGGGACGCAGGTCGTCGAGCAGGTGGGAGATCAGCGAGGCCATCGGGCCGGCCGGGCCGCCCTGCCCGATCTGGGCGCGCAGGACCGCCAGCGGCTCGTCCTCGGCCCAGGACGCGGCCGGGCTGGCCGAGCTGTTGCTGAGCGGGGCGGCGGAGTCGTGGTCGGCCTGCCGGGCCGAGGTGATCTCGGCGCAACGGCCGCGCAGCCTGGCCAGGCGGGCGGCCGCGACCGCCGGACGGGCCAGGTCGGGGATTTCGGCCATCTCCGGGAAGTCGGCCAGCGACGGCGGCACGACGACCGCGGGCTCGCCGGGCACCAGGGCCTGCACCCACTCCTCGACGTCGGCGTGCTCCTGCACGGCCAGCGCGTCGAGCTTGCGCAGCACGAAGATCTTGCCGGCCGGGCCGTAGGCGCCGCGGGCGGCGGCCAGCCAGAGCGAGCGCTGGCCGTGGGTGACGGGACGGTCGAGCGACAGCTCGCCGAAGGCCGTGCCGAGCCAGGAAGCGTGGATGCGGCTGCCCTGCCCGGACACCGCCAGGGCCAGGCACAGGAAGAGCGCGGTCTGCTGCTGGTCGCGGCCGGCGGCCCTGCTCAGCGGTTCGAGCGGGTCGTCGCCGGCGAGGATGGCGACCAGCGCTTCGACGGCAGGGGGCAGCCAGTGGCCGGGTATGTCGCGAAAGCCCGGAGCGGCGGGAGGCGCGGTGCCATTGGCGGCGAGGTGCGCCAGCAGCGCCTCGGCGTAGCGTTGCAACTCCGTCGCTGCTTGGGGGCTCGCAGTCAGGTCCGTGCTCAAGGCAGAGAACTCCCCCATTTCGGCCTCAGTTCATGACCGCGTAAAGCCTAGCCGTTAGGGCGCGCCAACCCGGTGGAGGCGCGCCCATGACGGAACGGGAGACTTTGAGCCAACTGCCTGTTACATACGGTCGGGGACGGGGACGCCCAGAAGGTCGAGGCCGGTTTCGAGCACGCGCAGGGTCAGCGCGCACAGGGCCAGCCGCGAGGCGCGGGTCTCGGGCTCGACGTCGGACCGCAGCACCGGGCACTGCTCGTAGAACGTGCTGAACAGGCTCGACGTCTCGAAGAGGAAGTTGCACAGCCGGTGGGGCTCGGAGCGGGCGGTGACCTCTTCGATGAGCGTGCCGAAGCCGAGCAGGTGCAGGGCCAGGGCGCGCTCGGCGGGCTCGGCCAGCAGGATCGGGGACGTGGCGGCCGCCGGCTCCATGTCCGCCTTGCGGAAGATGGACCGGATGCGGGCGGTGGCGTACTGCATGTAGGGGCCGGTGTTGCCGGTGAAGCCCAGCATGCGGTCGTAGTCGAAGACGTATTCGCTGTCGTGGCTGACCGACAGGTCGGCGTACTTGACCGCGCCCATGCCGACGGCCAGGGCGATCTCGTTGCGGGTGGCCTCGTCGTAGCCGCGTTCGGCGATGGCCGCCGAGGCCCGGTCGACGCCCTCCTGGAGCAAGTCCATCAGCTTGATGGACTCGCCGGACCTGGTCTTGAAGCGGCGGCCGTCCTTGCCGAGCATCATGCCGATCTGGACGTGTTCGGCCGAGACGGTGTCGGGCAGCCAGCCGGCCATCTGCGCGGAGGCGAACACCATGCGGAAGTGCAGCGCCTGGTCGGCGCCCACCACGTAGAGGATGCGGTCGGCCTTCAGGTCGTGGACGCGGTAGCGGATCGCCGCCATGTCGGTGGAGGCGTAGCCGTAGCCGCCGTCGCTCTTCCTGATGATGAGCGGCAGGGGCTTGTCGTCGGAGCCGGTGAAGCCGGGCGGGAACAGGCAGAGCGCGCCCTCGCTGTGGACGGCGACGCCCGACGCCTCAAGATCGGCGCAGGTCTTCTCCAGCATGGGGTTGTACATGCTCTCGCCCGCGAGGTCGGCGTCGGTCAGCGTGACGCCGAGCAGGGAGTAGACCTTGTTGAAGTAGCGGACGGTGGCGTCCATGAAGACGTGCCACAGGCGCATGGTGGCCGGGTCGCCCGACTGGAGGGTGGTGACCCGGACCCGGGCACGCTGCTTGAAGCCCTCGTCGGCGTCGAACTTGGCCCGCGCCGCCTGGTAGAACTCGGTGCCCATGCCCGCTTCGAGCTGGGCGACCGCGGCCGGCTCGCCGATGTCGAGCAGGTGCTCGATGAGCATGCCGAACGGGGTGCCCCAGTCGCCGAGGTGGTTCTGCCTGATCACCTTGTTGCCGAGGTGTTCGTGCAGGCGGGCGAGGGAGTCGCCGACGATGGTGGTGCGCAGGTGGCCGACGTGCATCTCCTTGGCCGCGTTGGGCGCGGAGTAGTCGATCACGATGGTCTGCGCGGGCGTGCTGGTGCCGACGCCGAGGCGCTGGTCGTCGCGCATGCCCGCGGCCTGGGACTCGATCCAGGAGTCGGCGAGCGTGATGTTGAGGAAGCCGGGGCCGCTGACCTCGACCGTGCCGGGGAAGTCGGACAGCTCGGCCTTGATCGCCTCGGCGACCTCCCGCGGGGACCGTCGCAGGCGCTTGGCCAGGCTCATCGCGACGTTCGCCTGGAAGTCGGCGAACTGGGAGGGCCGGATCAGCGGGTCTGCGTCGGCGTGCTCGGCGCCGAACGCGTTGGCCAGCGCCTGCTGGACGCGCTCGGTGAGCACTATCTGCGGGTCGGTCATGTTCTAAGGGTACCGGCGACCTTGACCGCGATGCTGATCGCCGCAGCGGCCACCAGGGAGATGCCGACGGCCGTCAGGTCGTTGCTGAGGTCGCCGGGGGCGAGGGCGAAGAAGCGCCGGACGGGCGGCAGCGACAGGGCGAGCGCGAAGAGCCCCGCCATGGACGCCAGCAGCGTGATCCGCCACCAGTTGAGCGGCCTGGTGATCAGCACGAGCACCCACCACGTGGTGAGGAAGAGCGTGATCACCGCGGACGTCTGGTCCTCGGTCAGGGTGGAGGTGCCGCTGTGCGCGGCCCAGAACGACAGCAGCACCGCGACCGCGCACAACACCCCCGCCGGCACGGCGAAGCGCAGCACCCGCCGGACGAACCCCGGCCGCGCCCGTTCGAACGTGGGCGCGAGCGCCAGGAAGAACGCCGGGATGCCGATGGTCAGCGCGTTGGTGAGGGTGGAGTGGCGGGGCGCGAACGGGAACATCACCCCGGCCACCCCGACGGCCAGCGACAACACGATCGCGTAGAAGGTCTTGGTGAGGAAGAGGTTGGAGACGCGTTCGATGTTGGCCAGCACCCGGCGGCCCTCGCCGACGACGTGCGGCAGCGTGGCGAACTTGTCGTCCAGCAGCACCACCTGGGCCACCGCCTTGGTGGCCGGGCTGCCCGCACCCATGGCGATGCCGAGGTCGGCGTCCTTGAGCGCGAGGACGTCGTTGACGCCGTCGCCGGTCATGGCCACGGTGTGCCCGCGGGCCTGCAGCGCGCCGACGAACTGCCGCTTCTGCTGCGGGCTGACCCGGCCGAACACGGTGTGGGAGTCGAGCAGCTCGCCGAGCTTGACGGGGTCGTCCTGGGGGAGCGTCCTGGCGTCGATGGAACGGTCGCCGCCGGGGATCTTCAGGCTCATGGCGATGGCGGAGACCGCCTCCGGGTTGTCGCCGGAGATCACCTTGACCGTGACGCCCTGCTGGGCGAAGTAGCCGAGGGTCTTGAGCGCGTCGGGCCTGATCCGCTGCCTGAGGGTGACCAGCGCGACGGGCTCGACGGGCCCGCCGTCCTGGGCGGCCCGCAGGTCGGGCGTGCGGCACAGGACGAGCACGCGGGTGCCGGTGGCGGCCAGCTCGGCGGCCCTGTCGTAGCCGTCGCCGTCGTGCAGCAGCACGTCGGGGGCGCCCAGCAGCCAGGCGCCGTGCCCGCCGAAGTCGGCGCCGCTCCACTTGCGGGCCGAGGAGAAGGGCACGGACGAGGCCGCCGCCCAGCCGTCGGCGGGGGCGGGGTAACGGGCCCTGATGGCCTGGGCGGTGGCGTTGGGACGGGCGTCGAGGTGGGCCAGGGCGGCCAGCGCGGGCTCGACCGGCTGGCCGTCGCGCAGCGGGAGCACCTGGTCGAGGTCCATGCCGCCGGCGGTGAGGGTGCCGGTCTTGTCCAGGCAGAGCACGTCGGCCCTGGCCAGGCCCTCGATCGCGGGCAGCTCCTGGACCAGGCACTTGCGCCGGCCGAGGCGGATGACGCCGACGGCGAACGCGATCGAGGTCATCAGCACCAGGCCCTCGGGGATCATGGTGACGATGCCGGCGACCGCGCCGGTGATGGCGGTGGAGAAGTCGGCGGAGTTGTGCAGCTGGCTGTAGATCAGCAGGGCGCCGATCGGCACGACCAGCCAGGTGATGTACTTGATGAAGTTCGCCACGCCCTCGCGCAGCTCGGAGTGGGCGAGGTGGAACTTGCTGGCCTCCTCCGCCAGCCGCACGGCGTAGGCGTCGGTGCCGACGCGGGTGGCGACGTACGCGCCGGCGCCGGCGACCGCGAAGCTGCCCGACAACACCTGGTCGCCGGGCTTCTTGTGCACCGGGTCGGCCTCGCCGGTCAGCAGCGACTCGTCGACCTCCAGGCCGTCGGAGCCGACGACCTCGCCGTCGACCAGCAGGCGGTCGCCGGAGCCGAGCAGGACCAGGTCGCCGAGGACGACCCGGTGCGGCTCGACCTGCTGCTCACGGCCGTCGCGGCGGACGCGGACCGGAGCCTCGTTGATCACGGCGAGCTTGTCGAGGGTGCGCTTGGCGCGCAGCTCCTGGACGATGCCGATCAGCGCGTTGGCCACGATCACCAGGCCGAACAGGCCGTCCTGCCACTCGCCGAAGATCAGGATCAGCGCCCAGAGCACGCCGATGACCAGGTTGAACAGGGTGAACACGTTCGCCCTGATGATCGCGCTGAGCGATCTGCTCGACCGCCGCGGCACCTCGTTGGTCTTCGCCTCCGCGACCTGTGCTGAGGTGAGGCCGTCCACATTTCCCCCGTTCCTGTGGATCGGTCTCACACACTACGGCGTCACCAGAGTCTGTGTGAGCGATGCGTGGCGGCGATCCGGTCGCCGATCCTGGCGACGATGCCGCCCGCGGAGAGGTCGGCGGCGACCTGGCAGGCGGCGCTGATCGCGGGCGCCCTGGAGGAGCCGTGGGCGATCACCACCGTCCCGTTCAGCCCGAGCAGGACGGCGCCGCCGTGGGCCTCGGCGTCGAGGCGTCTGCGCAGCTCGCGCAGGCGGCCGCGTTGCATGAGCGCGCCGAACTTGGCGATCCTGCTCTCGCCGATGGTCTCGGCCAGCTCGCCGAAGGCGTACCGGACCGCGCCTTCCATGGTCTTGAGCGCGACGTTGCCGGTGAAGCCGTCGGTGGTGACGACGTCGACCTTGCCGGTGAGCAGGTCGTGGCCCTCGACGTTGCCGGTGAAGCGGATGCCGGGGGAGGACTGCAGCAGTTCGTGGGCGCGTTTGACGAGCTTGTTGCCCTTCTCCGCCTCGCTGCCGATGGTGAGCAGGCCGATCCGGGGCTCGGGGATGTCGTAGGCCAGCTCGGCGTAGGCCGCGCCGAGGTGGGCGAACTGCACCAGCATCTCCGGTTTGACCTCGGCGTTGGCGCCGGCGTCCACCAGGAGGGTGGGGGTGGGGAGCGTCGGGAGCGCCACGGCGATGGCCGGTCGCAGGACGCCCTGCTGGGCCTTGAGCCGGAGCCTGCCGGTGGCGACGATGCCCGCGGTCGAGCCGGCCGACACCACGGCCGAGGCGTCGCCGCGGCGGACGAGGTGGCAGGCGATGGCGATGCTGGAGCGCGGGCGGCGCAGGCTGGCCAGGGCGCCTTCGTCCATGGCCAGGGCCTCTTCCGCCCGGACGATGGGGACCTCTTTGGTGGCGTCGTGGTCGGCCAGGGCCTCGTACAGGATGCGGGGTGAGCCGACGAGCACGATGGGCAGCTTGCGCTCCCGTACGGCGTGGACCGCGCCGGCCACGATCTCGTGGGGAGCGTGGTCGCCACCCATGGCGTCGAGCGCGACGGGCCTGCTGTCGGACAATGGTCACCTCGTGGGACAGACGAGCCCGCCGTCGCCCGGCCGGGCCGGTACGCGGGCTCGTGTATGTCCGCATCGTAGGCAGGCCGGATGTCAGGTCGACCGGCGGGTGGACCTCCCTGCTTCCCCGGCGCGGCGCTTCCAGTCGCGGGGGCCCGTCAGTGCAGGTTCCAGTCGTCGAGGCCACGGGTCACGACGACCTTGGAGAACTTCGACGAGCCGGTGACCCGGATCAGCGGGCCGTCGCCCGCCGAGCCGCCGCTGACGTTCCGCTTGCCGAAGATCGAGCTGCCCTCGTCGATCACGTGGGCGTTCTCCGGCACCCGGACGATCATCTTGCTGAACTTCGCGTCGGTCTCGATGGTGATCTCCCGGCCGGGGAGCACGGCGTCGGACAGGTCGATGACGAGGGCGCCGAAGCGGGCCGACAGCTTGGTGCGCCGGGAGGCGACCCAGCGCCCCTTGCGCACGATCTTGCTGAACTTCGAGCTGATCACCTGGTGCTCGATGGCCTCGGGCAGGGCGGACGGGGCGGACACCGCGGGCAGGTCCCGGGTGAGGGGGACGAGCTCACCGATCGTCTTCGCCGTGTAGGCGATCTCCAGACGGTCGGCGTGCTCGACGCTGGTGAGTCTTCCGGTGGCGAGCGCGTCGCCCAGCAGGGCCGCGACGCGGTCGCGGTCGGCGTCGGAGGCGCGCAGATCGAGATCCTCGGTCACGATGAATCAGTGTATGTCGAATCGCGATATGTCGCGAGTGTCAAACCTGCAAGGAAACTTGGAGCCCAGTGGAACCGGGGACGCGGCGCGTCGCGTCCGGATATTAAGAACCGTAGACGCGCGACTGGGTCGTGAGGTTTACACGCGATCGAACAAAAAAGATGGGAAAGGCCTAGTGATCTTGAACCAGGCAGGTACCCGACGCTTCAAGGCGTACACGTCCAAGCACCTCGACGAGCTCCTGCGACGGGCGGGGCTGGACGACGAGGAGCGGCTGAGGGTCCGCGCCGTGGCCACGGTGCTGCCCTTCCGGACGAACGCCTATGTCGTGGATGAACTCATAGATTGGTCGGCGGCGCCCGACGATCCCATCTACCGCCTCGTCTTCCCGCAGGAGGACATGCTTCCCGCCGCGGACGTGGCCAGGCTGGCCGATCTGCTCAAGGCCGAGGCGCCCAACAGCGAGGTCCAGGCCGAGGCCAACCGGGTACGCGCGCAGCTCAACCCGCATCCCGCCGGGCAGAAGGAACTCAACGTCCCGCGGATGGGCGACGAGCCGGTGCCCGGCATGCAGCACAAATATCCAGAGACAGTGCTGATCTTCCCTAAACAGGGGCAGACCTGCCATGCCTACTGCACCTACTGCTTCCGGTGGGCGCAGTTCATCGGGGACGCGGACCTGAAGTTCGCCTCCGACGACATCGACCGGATGGTGTCCTACATCCGCCACCACCCCGAGGTCACCAGCGTCCTGATCACCGGCGGCGACGCCATGATCATGGGTGAGCCGGTCATCAGGCGCTACATCGAGCCGCTGCTCGGCCTCGACCAGCTCGAATCGATCCGCATCGGCACCAAGGCGCTGGCTTACTGGCCGCAGCGCTTCACCACCGATCCCGACGCCGACGCCACGCTCGGCCTGTTCCAGGAGGTGGTGAAGGCCGGCAAGAACCTGGCGTTCATGGCCCACTTCTCGCATCCGCGGGAGCTGGAGTCGCCGCTGGTGGAGTCGGCGGTCGAACGCATCCTCGGCAGCGGGGCCACCATCAGGACCCAGGCGCCGCTGATCAGGTCCATCAACGACGATCCAGCCGTGTGGTCGTCGATGTGGCGGCGGCAGCTGCGGATGGGGCTGATTCCCTATTACATGTTCGTCGAGCGCGACACCGGGCCGCAGGACTACTTCGCGGTCCCGCTGGCCCGCGCGTACGAGATCTTCAGGGACGCCTACTCGACCGTCTCCGGGCTCTGCCGTACGGTCCGGGGGCCGTCCATGTCGGCCACGCCGGGGAAGGTGTGCGTGGACGGCGTGACCGAGATCGCCGGTGAGCGCGTCTTCGTGCTGCATCTCATCCAGGCCCGCGACCCGGAGCTGGTCGGGCGGCCGTTCTTCGCCCGGTACGACCCGTCGGCGGTCTGGCTGACGGATCTGCGGCCGGCGTTCGCCGAGCGTTTTCCGTTCGAGCCGGCCGACGCCTTGCTGCCCATCTGAGTGGTCGCGTTCCCGCGCCACCGTCCCTGAATTGTGCGCCCCCGGCCCGTGACATTTGTTAATGCGACCACTTGTTCGCGGGCCGTGCGGGCGCACGTCGGTGTCGCGGTCCCGATGGTGATCGGGTCCGCGCGGAATCGAAATCAAAACCGGGGTATTTCCCGTTTTGTCTCTCCGCTCAACGCTCCCCCTTTACTCGGTAACCGGGCTGCAAACCCTGCTACATGGGCTTTCCGGCCGCCTGCGGGCGATCACCGTGAGTGATACAACTGCTTCCGTAGCTCAGCCGTGACAGCACGCTTCGTGTGGTGCCCATAGCGTGTGCGCCACGGCATTCGGGGGTTATCGATTCGCATTTCCACCGCATTCGAGAGCGATCGATCACGAGCCGGGAAGGCAATCATGAATCGAGTAGTCAAGGCGGCCGTTGCCGTCACAGCATTCGGCTTGGCGGCGGCTTTGGCCGTGCCAGCTCAAGCAGAAGTTCAATTCACTCACACCGCCAAGATCGTCCCGCTGGACGGCCTGGGCGGGGGCACCAGCGGAGGCCCGCTCGACCTGCTCGGCGGGCTGCTCGGCGGCGGGCTGCTCAGCAGCCTGGGCGGCGGCCTCGGCGGCCTGACCGGGGCCAGCAAGGCCAAGGCGGCGGACGCCGCCGGCGAGGCCAGGGCACGCGACATCGCCGACGAGAACCGGCGCGCCAGCCTGGCGATGACGCCGAACGCGGCCGAGGACGTCACCCAGGCGAGCGGCCCGCTGCCCGAGCTGTCGCCCATCCTCGGCAGCGGCGCGATCGGCGGCGGCGGCCGGGGCCTGGCCAAGTCGCTGCCGCTGCTCGGCGGCGCCCGCATGGCGCAGCCGCTGGTCAAGGGCGCGCCCCAGAGCAACGGCGGGCTCACCGGCACGAGCGCCCCGCTGCGCGGCGCCATGGACACGATGACCGCCCTGGCCGGGGCCTCGGTCGGCGGCGCGATGGGCAAGGTGGGCGGCGGCGCGCTGCTGCCCGGCACGGGCTCCGGCACGGCCGGCACCGCCACCACGAGCATGACGGGCGCCACCAAGGGCCTGCGCGACCTGTCCATGGAGTCCGGGATGGGCGGGCTCACCCGCGCCGCCAGGATGGCCCTGCCGCACGCGTCCGGCGGCGAGCTGGCCCCGATGGTCGGGCAGGTCGCCCCCGTCGAGGCCGCGCCGGTCGTCGAGGCGCTGCCGGGCACCACCCGGACCGCGTCCGTCGACGAGATCACCCCGCTCATGCAGGACACCGCGGGCTTCGTCTCGGCCAACGGCTCCAAGGCCGCCGGCTCCTACAGCGACATGGTCTCCGCCCTCGGCTGGAGCAGCGACGCGCTGACGAGCTCGGTGCGGGGCTCCTGGGTGCGCGACTGAGACGAGCGCGGCGCGTCCCGGACGTGTCGCGGACGTGACCCGCGCGGGCGCGTCCCGGACATGACGTGACGACGCGCGCACGCGGCCCCGCCGAGGGCCGTGCGACGGTTCGCCGGCGTCCCAGGTGCCGACGTTCGCGAACCGGCCGTGACGGCCGTGAGGTGGCCCGCGTTCAGGTGCCAGGTTGTTCCCGCGACGGCGGGTTCCCGCTCTCCCCGGCGTCGGTGGACGCCCGCGGAACGACGGGGGCGTCGTCGCACCGACAGGACAGGCCGATGGGGTGCGCTCACAAGGTGCCGAGCGCCCCGACGGCACTGCCGCGCGTCGGTCGCGGGTCCGCCGCTCGGGCGGACGGGCCCGCCACGGGTCTGGGCGGATGCGCTCCAGCCCGGGGGTTCACGCGCGCGAGCCGCCGCTGACTGCAGGGCAGCGGCGCCACGCCGAGCCCGCCGCCGGCCCCGCCACGGGGTCGGCGGCCTTCTCTTGTCCCCCCTTGTCCGGCGCGGGCCGCTAGGGCAGCCGGACGCCGGTGCGCCGGGCTATCTGGGCCTGCAACCGGGCCATCTGCCAGTGAAGCTCCAGCAGCTGCTCGGCGAGCTGCATCCTGGGGATCTCGGCCACGTCTTCGATGGCCAGGTGGTCGATCGCGGCCGAAAGCTCTCCCATCGCGCGCCCCCACTCCATCAGCGTTCCTTGGATCGAATTCGCGTTCGAATACTATCGGAACGGCAGTCACACTGTCAGTGTTTCGGCGCGCGAGTCACCCACGTTTCGCGCAGGTGATCGAAAAGCGGGCGGGTGCTCAGCCCTTGTTGTAGGCGGCGATGACTTCCTTGGGGTCGCCGTCCATCCGGATCTTGCCCTTGTGCAGCCAGATGACCCGGTTGCAGGTCTCCTCGATGACCTTGAGGTCGTGGGCCACCAGGAAGACCGTGCCGGCCGACTCGCGGATCTGCCGGATGCGGGCCTCGCTCTTCTTGCGGAACTCGCGGTCGCCCGTGGCCAGGGCCTCGTCGATGAGCAGGACGTCGTGGGTCTTGGCCGAGGAGATGGCGAAGCGCAGCCGCGCGCCCATGCCCGACGAGTACGTGGACATGGGCAGCTGGACGAACTCGTCGATGCCGGAGAAGTCGACGATCTCCTGGTACTTCTCCTTGACCTCCGCCGGCGTCATGCCCATGGCGTAACAGCCGAGGACGATGTTGCGCTCACCGGTCAGCTCGCGCATGAGCGCGGCGTTGACGCCGAGCAGCGAGGGCTGCCCGTCGGTGTAGACGGCGCCCTCGTGCGGCGGGAGCAGGCCGGCGATGGCGCGCAGCAACGTGGACTTGCCCGACCCGTTGCGGCCCACGATGCCGATGGCGTCGCCGTGGTAGGCCACGAAGGTCACGCCCTTGACGGCGTGGACCTCCTTCATCTGCGGACGGCCCTGGCGCTTCAGCAGGCGCGTGAGGGCGTTGACCGCGTTGCCCTTCTCGTTGTCGGTGGCCGTGCCGTAGACGCGGTAGACGATGTGCAGGTCGTCGACGATGACGGTCGGGGTGCCCGTGGGAACGTCGAGCGGACTCTTGCCCCGGGGCTCCGGGTTGGGGTGCACCCTCACGTCCTTGCCGGGGACGGCGGGCTCCTCGCCCTTCACCTGTGACAGCTCCTCGGTCAGTTCAGCCACGCCCGTACCTCTCCTCGGACCGCCAGAAGTACCAGAAGCCGAAGCCGAGTGAGAACACTGCCCAGAATACGCAAGACACCCACACCATGGTCGGCGGGTAGTGCCCGTTCTGCGGGTGGTAGCTCTTGATCAGGATGTCGCGCATCCACTCGATGTAGGAAGCCGTCGGGTTCAGGTACATCACGTCGGCGACCCACTGGGGCAGCTTCGCGGACCCGACCACCTTGTCCTGGATCGAGAAGAAGACACCCGAGGCGTAGAGCCAGGTGCGGGTGATGAACGGCAGCAACTGGTTGAGGTCGCGCATCTGGGCGCCCATCCGGGCGATCACCAGGCTGGCCCCGATGTTGAACATCGTCTGGAGCGCCAGCACCACCGGGATCATGAGCCAGAACCAGGTGGGCCACTCGCCGGTGGCCGTCACGATGACGAGGAGCACGCCCATGGAGATGGCGAGCTGCTGCAGCTCCTGGATCGTGTACGCCAGCGGCAGCGACGCGCGCGGGAAGTGCAGGGCGCGGATCATCGACAGGTTGCCGGAGATCGACTTGGCGCCCGCCGTGACCACGCGCTGGGTGTAGGTGAAGACGAACATCCCGGTCAGCAGGAACGCCGGGTAGTTCTCGATGCCGCCCCGGCCGCCCAGGATGACGCCGAACATCACGTAGTAGATGCCGGCGTTCAGGAGGGGGGTCAGCACCTGCCACAGCTGGCCCAGGGCCGAGCTGGAGTACTTCGAGACGTTGCGGGACGTCGCGTACGTCAGGATGAAGTGTCGCCGCTCCCAGAGCTGGCGCAGATAGACAGGGAACCTCGGCCGCGCGATGGCACGGCGAAGTCCGTATCTCTCGGCGAGCTTGGCCAGCGGCTCCTGCCCGCTTCGGCCGCCCGCCTGGGCGTCCGCGACAGCGGATTCCGGCTGGCTCATGGCTAGGACTCTATTGGATCCAGGTCGGTGGGGTGCCTGCCGCGAGGGACGCGGCAGATGCTTGGACGGAGTCTTGGGGCGCCAGGTTCCAAGGTGCCGTCAAGACTCGCTCAACCGTAGCCCAGCCAGGCGGGCCATGGCGGGAAGGGCGCGACCACGGTCCTGTAGGGGGTAATTTTCATCCGCCGTTCACGTCGAGGCTTGACCTGTTTGAGCATCCCTGGGGTGTTTGTAGAGTTATAGGAAGAATGTCTGTGACGCTGGATTGGCGCACGTGTGACCGAACTGCAACGCGCCAGAGACTCGCTGGTGGCAAGTAGTAAGGGATAGTCGCGATCGACTGGCAGGGCGTCGGCTGGTTTGACCATGTCAGCCAAATCCGGGGGATACCAGGAACCCCCCGTCAGGCTGCTTACCATCACCGCAGCTCAGCGCTGTCGCCCACCTGTAGAGGGAGGATTTTTTTCACCATGCGTGTTACTAAGGGCGCACAGATCGTCGCCGGTACCGCGCTGCTCGCCCTCGCGGTTGCCGCGTGTGGCGGCGGTGCCTCGGACGGCGGCACTGCCGCGGGCGGCGGCGAAACGCCGGTCCGCATGGAGATCGGTGAGCCTCAGGAGCTCCTCAACCCGCTGAACACCACCGAGACCGAGGGCTCCGAAGTCCTCGCCGCGGTGTTCTCGCCGCTCGTCAAGTACGACGAGAACAAGCAGCCGGTTGAAGAGGCCGCTGAGTCGATCACCACCCAGGACAGCAAGGTCTGGACGATCAAGCTCAAGTCCGGCTACACCTGGCACGACGGCAAGCCGGTCACCGCGGCTGACTACGCGCGGGCCTGGAACTATGGCGCCAACCAGGACAACGCCATGAGCTCCTCCGCCTTCTTCTCCCGCATCGACGGCTTCGCCGACGTCCACCCGGGCGAGGGCAAGACGCCGACGGCCAAGGAGATGAAGGGCCTCAAGGCTGTCGACGACAGCACCCTTGAGGTGACGCTGTCCGCACCGTTCTCGCAGTTCAAGACGATGCTCGGGTACACCGCCTTCTACCCGCTGCCGGCCTCCGCGCTCGGCGCCGACGGCAAGGTGACCCAGGCCTACGGCGAGCAGCCGATCGGCCAGGGCCTGTTCAAGGTCGACAAGCCCTACAAGAAGGGCGGCGCGCAGACCATCGACATGACGGTCTACGACAAGTTCCCCGGCCCCAAGCCGAAGAACTGGACCAAGCTGCAGTTCAAGATCTACAGCTCGGCCGAGACCGCCTTCCAGGACCTCCAGGCCGAGAACCTGGACGTGGACGACTCGCTGCCCGCCTCGGCGATCGCGACCGCCAAGTCCGTCCTCGGCGACCGCTACTTCGACGAGCCCGACGCCTCTGTCGGTTACATCGGCGTCCCGCTGAAGTACAACCCCGAGTTCAAGAACCCGGACGTGCGCAAGGCCATCTCCATGGCCATCGACCGCAAGACCATCACCGAGACGGTCTTCGCGGGCACCCGCGCCCCGGCCGACGACTTCATCAACCCGGCCATCCCCGGTTACCGTCAGGGCGCCTGCACGGCCTGCACGTACAACCCGGCCGAGGCGAAGAAGCTCTACGCCGACGCCAAGGGCCCGGCCAAGCTGGAGCTCGGCTACAACGGCGACGGCGGCCACAAGGAGTGGATCGAGGCCGTCGCCAACAACCTCCGCGCCAACCTGGGCATCGAGGTCACGCCGAAGCCGTTCGAGAACTTCAAGGCCATCCTGGACGACCTGGACGCCAAGAAGTACAAGGGCCTGTTCCGCATGGGCTGGTCGATCGACTACCCGTCGGCCGAGAACTACCTGACGCCGATCTTCGGCACCCAGGCCATCTCGACCGGCTCGAACTACGGCGGTTACGAGAACAAGGAGTTCGACGACATCGTCGCCAAGGGCGACCAGGCCGCCGACGCCGCCGAGGGCCTCAAGCTCTACCAGCAGGCCGACGACATCCTGATCAAGGACATGCCGTACATCCCGGTGTACTTCTACCGGAGCAACTTCGGACACTCCGCCAAGGTCAAGGGCGTCAAGCTGAACCTGCTCAACCAGGTTCAGTGGGCCGACATCGAGAAGGCCTGACGTCATTCGCCGGGCGGACGGCTCTTGCCGTCCGCCCATCGGAGGACTGAGCTTGGAGGCAGTCACTTTGGGGCCGGGCAAACCGCGGCTACGAGGGTGACTGCCTCCACGCATGTACCGGAGGGCTTGAATGGGCCGTTATGTCATCAGGCGACTGCTGCAGGCGATACCCGTCCTGCTCGGCGCCACGCTACTCATCTTCGCGATCGTCTTCGCCCTGCCCGGCGACCCCATCCAGGCACTGGCGGGCGAGAAGCGCCTGGACCCGGCTGTGGCCGAGGTCCTGCGCGACCAGTACCACCTGAATGATCCGCTGCTGCTGCAGTACTGGTACTACCTCAGCGGCGTGCTCCTCCACGGCGACTTCGGGACCACCTTCTCCAGGATCCCGGTCTCTCAGCTCATGGCCGGCAAGTTCCAGGTCACGCTGAACCTCGCGCTGACCGCGCTCGTCATGGAGGCCATCATCGGCGTCGGCCTCGGCCTGTGGGCGGCGCTGCGCCGCGGCAGGGCCTCCGACACCGCCATCCTCGCCTCGACGCTGCTGCTGATCTCCGTCCCCACGCTGGTGACGGGCTTCGTGCTGCAGCTCGTGCTCGGAGTCAAGCTCAAGCTGTGGACGGGAAGCGACATCTTCCCCGTGGCCGGCATCTCGGCCGGGTTCCGCAGCTACCTGCTGCCCGGTTTCGTGCTCGCCGGCACGTCGATCGCCTATCTCACCAGGTTGACGCGGACGAGCCTGGTGGAGACGCTGCGCGCGGACTACATCCGCACGGCCACCGCCAAGGGTCTGGCCAAACGCCGCGTCATCGGCAGGCACGGGCTCCGCAACGCCCTGATCCCGCTGGTCACCTACCTCGGCGCCGACCTCGGGAACCTGATGGGCGGCGCGGTCATCACGGAGACGATCTTCAACCTGCCGGGCATCGGCAACCAGCTGTTCAACTCGATCCTGCTGCGAGAACAGCCGGTCGTCGTGGGCATCGTGACCGTGCTGGTGCTGATCTACATCCTGGCCAACCTGGTCGTCGACATGTTGTACGCAGTGCTCGACCCGAGGATCCGCTATGAGTAACGAAGCAAACGTCGGGCCCATGCTGCCGGAAGCGAAGTCGCTGGTCACGGAGGCCCCGGCGCCACCGTCCCCCGACAAGCAGGGCAGGCGCGGCAAGCAGAAGCAGGAGAAGCCCGCCAGCCTGTGGACCGACGCCTGGTACGACCTGCGCCGCCGGCCGATGTTCATCATCTCCGCGGTGCTGATCGCGATCCTGCTGGTCATGGCGTTCTGGCCGTCGTTGTTCACCTCGATCGACCCGACCAACGCCCAGACCTGCGACCTGTCCACCGCCCGGCAGCTCCCCAGCGTGGGGCACCCGTTCGGCAAGGACAGCCAGGGCTGTGACGTGTTCGCCAGGACGATCTACGGCGCCCGCAACTCGATCGTGATCGGCGTGACCACCACGATCATCACCATGATCCTGGGCGGCCTGCTCGGCCTGTTCGCCGGCTTCCGCAGCGGCCTGATCGACTCGGTCTCCTCCCGGGTCACCGAGATCTTCTTCGCCATCCCGCCGATCCTGGGCGCCCTGCTGATCGCGGCCACCTTCCGCGACAGCGGCATCAACAGCATCATGCTGGTCATCGCGGCCCTGGCGGTGCTCGGCTGGCCGATGGTGTTCCGCATCATGCGGGCCTCGGTGATCACGGCCAAGAGCCAGGACTTCGTGGTCGCCGCGCGGGCGGTGGGCGCGGGCCAGTGGCGCATCATGTTCAAGCACCTGCTGCCGAACTCGCTGGCGCCGGTGATCGTGGTCAGCACGATCAACCTCGGCGGCTACATCGCGGCGGAGGCGGCGCTGTCGTTCCTCGGGGTCGGCGTGCAGTCGCCGGACATCTCGTGGGGCCTCATGATCGCCGACGCCCGGCCGCGGTTCCTCGACGCGTCGCTGCCGCTGTTCTTCCCGGCCCTGTTCCTGAGCATCACGGTGCTCGCGTTCATCATGCTGGGCGACGCCGTGCGTGACGCTCTCGATCCGAAGCTCAGGTAGAAGGGGGGATCAAGTGAAGAAGACGTCGACAGACGTGTTGCCCGCCGAGGGAGGGCTGGGCGACGAACCGCTGCTCGCGGTTGACGATCTGCACGTGGAGTTCCGTACGCGTCAGGGCGTCGTGCGCGCGGTGAACGGCGTGAGCTACACGGTCAACCCCGGTGAGACGCTGGCGGTGCTCGGCGAGTCGGGTTCGGGCAAGTCCGTGACCGCTCAGGCGATCATGGGCATCCTGGACATGCCGCCGGCCGTCATCCCCAAGGGCGAGATCCGCTTCAAGGGCACCGACCTGCTCAAGCTCTCGGAGGACGCGCGCACCCAGGTGCGCGGCCAGCGCATCGCGATGGTCTTCCAGGACGCCCTCTCGGCGCTCAACCCGGTGTTCACCGTGGGCTGGCAGATCAGCGAGATGTTCCGGGTCCACCGCGGCATGTCCAAGCGCGACGGCATGAACAAGGCCGTCGAGCTGATGGACAAGGTCCGCATCCCGGCCGCCCGGCAGCGCGTCAACGACTATCCGCACCAGTTCTCGGGCGGCATGCGGCAGCGCATCATGATCGCGATGTCGATCGCGCTCGACCCCGAGGTGCTGATCGCCGACGAGCCGACCACCGCCCTGGACGTGACCGTCCAGGCGCAGATCATGGAACTGCTGGCCGAGCTGCAGCGCGAGAGCCAGATGGGCATGATCCTGATCACCCACGACCTGGGCGTCGTGGCGGACGTGGCCGACAAGATCTCGGTCATGTACGCCGGCCGGATCGTGGAGAACGCCCCGGTGCACGACATCTACCGGGCGCCGGCGCACCCGTACACGAAGGGCCTGCTGGAGTCCATCCCCCGGGTGGACCTCAAGGGCCAGGAGCTGTACGCGATCAAGGGCCTGCCGCCCAACCTGCTCGACCTGCCGAGCGGGTGCGCGTTCAATCCCCGGTGCCCGTACCGGCAGGACAACTGCGTGACCGCCGCCCCCCAGCTCTACGAGATCAGCGGCACGCGTGGCAGCGCCTGCCACTACTGGAGGGAGGTCCTCGATGGCGAACGGCAGTGAGCGCATCCTTGAGGTTCGCGACCTGGTCAAGCACTTCCCCCTGACCCAGGGCATCGTCCTCAAGAAGCAGATCGGCGCGATCAAGGCCGTGGACGGCGTCTCGTTCGACCTCAACAGGGGCGAGACGCTGGGCATCGTGGGCGAGTCGGGCTGTGGCAAGTCCACGCTGGCCAAGGTGCTGATGGCGCTGGAGCGGCCGACCTCGGGCTCGGTGAAGATCAACGGCAAGGACATCGCCAAGGCCAGGGGCAGCGAGCTCAAGCGCATGCGCCGCAACATCCAGATGGTGATGCAGGACCCGTACACCTCGCTGAACCCCCGGATGACCGTTGGCGACATCATCGGCGAGCCGTACGAGATCCACACGGAGGTGGCGCCCAAGGGCGACCGCCGCCGCAAGGTGCAGGAGCTGCTGGAGGTCGTCGGGCTCAACCCCGACCACATCAACCGCTACCCGCACCAGTTCTCGGGCGGCCAGCGGCAGCGCATCGGCATCGCCCGCGGCCTGGCGCTGCAGCCGGAGATCATCGTCTGCGACGAGCCCGTCTCGGCGCTGGACGTGTCGATCCAGGCCCAGGTGATCAACCTGCTGGAGCGGCTGCAGAACGAGTTCAACCTGGCCTACATCTTCATCGCCCACGACCTGTCGGTGGTCCGCCACATCTCCGACCGGGTGGGCGTGATGTACCTGGGCAAGTTCGTGGAGCTCGGCAAGGACGTCGAGATCTACGACAAGCCCGCTCATCCGTACACGCAGGCGCTGCTGTCGGCGGTGCCGGTTCCCGACCCCGAGGGCCGGGAGCAGCGCGAGCGGATCATCCTGCAGGGCGACCCGCCCTCGCCCGCCAACCCGCCGTCGGGCTGCCGCTTCCGCACCCGCTGCTGGAAGGCGCAGGAGATCTGCGCGGAGGAGGAGCCGTTGCTGCAGATCCGGACGGGGACCGGGCACGAGAGCGCCTGTCACTTCGCCGAGACGCACGACGTGGTGCACGCGGGCTGACCGCGAGCGATCGTGAGGCCCTCCGGGAGACGCTCCCGGAGGGCCTTGTCACGTGGTGGCCACGATCGCCGAGCCGTGGCCGAACAGCCCCTGGTTGACCGCCAGGCCGACGCGCGCGCCCGGCACCTGCCGCCCGCCCGCCGCGCCGCGCAGCTGGTACGTCAGCTCGCACAGCTGCGCGATCGCCTGGGCCGGGATCGCCTCGCCGAAGGAGGCCAGGCCGCCCGACGGGTTGACCGGCACCCGGCCGCCGAGCGCGGTCTCGCCCGCCCGCAGCAGCTTGTCCGCCTCGCCCGGCGGGCACAGGCCGACGTCCTCGACCCAGTCCAGCTCCAGGGCGGTGGACAGGTCGTACACCTCGGCGAAGGAGACGTCCTCGGGGCCCAGGCCGGCCTCCTCGTAGGCCGCGTGCGCGATCGCGGCCCTGAAGGGCCTCTCGGGCGCGGGAACGGCGGCGCAGGACTCGGTGGCGAAGTTCGGCAGCTCCAGGATCGTGTTGGGGAAGGTCGGGGTCACCGTGGAGACGGCGGCCAGGCGCACCGGGGCCGTCGCGCCGAGCCGCCTGGCGTACGCCTGCGAGGCCAGCACGACCGCGGCCCCGCCGTCGGAGGTGGCGCAGATGTCCATCAGCCGCAGCGGGTCGGCCACCATGGGCGAGGCCAGCACCTCCTCCGCCGTGACCGGGCGGCGGTAGCGGGCCATGGGGTTGAGCGAGCCGGCGCGCGCGTTCTTGACCTTGACGGCGGCGAAGTCCTCGCTGGTGGAGCCGTACAGGGCCATGCGCCTGCGGGCGTACAGGCCGAAGTAGGCGGGGTTGGTCGCGCCGAGCAGGCGGAAGCGCAGCCAGTCGGGGTCGTCGTGCCGGTCGCCGCCGACCGGCTTGAAGAAGCCCTTGGGGGTGGAGTCCGCGCCCACCACGAGCGCGACGTCGCACAGCCCGGCCATGATCCTGGTCCGCGCGATGTCCACGGCCTGGGCCCCCGACGCGCAGGCCGCGTAGCAGGAGGCGATCCTGGCGCCCGTCCAGCCGAGCGCCTGGGCGTAGGTGGCGCCGGCGACGAAGCCGGGGTAGCCGTTCCTGATCGTGTCGGCCCCCACCACGTACTGGACGTCGGTCCAGGCCACGCCGGCGTCGCGGAGGGCGGCGCGGGCGGCGGCCACGCCGTACTCGGCGAAGGGACGTCCCCACTTGCCCCACGGGTGCATGCCCGCGCCGAGCACCACCACCGCGCTCACGAGGCCCGCCCCCACATCCACACCAGCGGCCCGTCGGCCAGCGGCCCGTGCACCAGCTCCAGCTCCATGCCCACCTCCAGGTCGCCGGCCGTGAGGTCCCTGACCTGGCCGAGCACCACCAGCCCGGCGTCGTCGAGCTCGACGGCGGCCAGCGTGACCGGCCGGTACGGCTCCGCCGCCACGTACGGCTCCGGCGGCGGGTAACACGCCTCGGTGTAGGACCAGACGCGCCCGCGCCGCGGCAGCCGGACCTCGGCCGTCTCCTCGCCCTCGCAGCGCGGGTTGCGGCACAGGCCGGGCTGCGGCGGGAAGGCGACGGTCCCGCAGGTCAGGCAGGCGGTGCCGATGAGGTGGGTGGCGCCGTCCCCGTCGATGGCGAACCAGCCGTCGATCGCTAAGGTCATAGCCAGGAGTATTACACAAGCGCTTGCTAGGGTGAATCCCTCCGGCGCCGCCGCCGGGTCGCGACCACCCGCGCCGACATGGCCGCCGCCAGCACCACCATCCCGGCCACGACCGGCGCCCTGGAGGCGGGCGGCCGGGCCGGGCCCCGCCCGAAGTACGGGCCGGGCCGGGCGGCCGGTGAGACCCTTCCGTGGGCCAGCCGCCGGGCCTCCCGCAGGGCGAGCGGCGCGTCGGCCACCCCGTGCCCGTAGGCGGGGCTGTGGCCGCCCGCGGGCCGTCTCCTGGTGCCGCGCTCGATGGCCGTGCGCACCTGGTACGGCGACAGCTCCGGATGGGCCGACCGCACCAGGGCCGCCACGCCCGCGACCATGGCCGCCGCCGAGCTGGTGCCGTCGCCCACCACGTACCCGTCGCCGCCGTCGGCCGTGACGACGTCCGTGCCCGGCGCGACCACCGACAGGTAGTCCTGGCGGTTGGAGAAGGGGGCCACCCTGAGCCGCCGGTCCACCGCGCCCACGGCGATCACGCCCGGGTAGGCGGCGGGGAAGTTCTTCCTGTTGGCCGTGTCGCCGTCGTTGCCCGCCGAGGCCACCAGGACCGCGCCGCGGGCGAGCGCGTACTGCACGGCCTCCTCCTCGGCCGCCGAGCCCTCCCACGCGCCGCTGCCGCCGCCGAGGGACATGCTGATCACGTCCGCGCCGTGGTCGACCGCGTACCGGATGCCGGCGGCCAGGGCGTCGCGGCGGCCGGCGCGCTGCTCGGCGCGCAGCGGGTCGGTGTTCTCCAAGGTGACCCTGATCGACAACACCCGCGCCGCGGGGGCCACGCCGACCACGCCCTCCGCGCGCCCCCGGCCGTGCCCGCGGCCGGCGATCAGGCCGGCCATGGCGGTGCCGTGGTGTCCCCAGAGCCGCGGGGGCGCGCCGGTCAGGTCGGGGCCCTGGGCGACGGCCCCCCGCAGGTCGGGGTGGCGACCGTTCACGCCGGTGTCCAGCACGGCCACCAGCACGCCCGCGCCCCGGCTCTCCCGCCAGGCCCTGGGCGCGCGCAGCGCTCCGAGCTGCCACTGCCGGGCCCGCGCGACGGCGCCCACACCGCCGGGGACGCTCGGCGAGGCCGCCGTCCGCACGTCGTCGGTGGCGCTGGACGCCACGCCCGCGACCCCGGCCGCCAGGATCAGAGCCGGCAGCAGGGACGCGAGCCCCCTCATCGGGTCAGCGCCCGGTACAACGCCTCGGCGAGTTGCCGCGCGACCGCGCGCAGCCGCGGCGCGGCGCGGTCGCCCGGCCGGTACGCCCGCCCGTCGGCGTACCCGGCGGCCGTCGCCACGAGGTAGGGGTCGCCGGACCCGGACAGCGCCCCGGTGACGTACTGCCGCCGGCCGAACCGCTCGGCAGGCCCGCCGGGGAAGGCCACGGGCCGCACGGTGGCCGGGCGCGCCCCGCGGTACGTCCCGGGGCCCGGCCCGCCGAGCACGGCGATGCCGACGGTGGCCACGTACGTCTGGGTGCTGTCGGCGTACGTGGCCCGCAGGGCGGTCAGGCAGCCCGGACGCACCGCGGCGGGCTGGAACGCCACCCGGCACGACGCCTCGGGAGCCACGCCCGCCAGCACGTACGTCACCCTGGCCCCCGACGGGCTGAGGCCCGGCACGACCAGGGGGAAGATCCGCGTCACCGGCCAGGCGTGCCAGCGCTCCGGCACGGGCGCGTCGGCCTGCGGCCAGAACACGGACAGGATGGAGAGCAGCACGACGGACAGTTGGTACACGTCAACCTCGAACGGGAGGGGAGGGACGCCCGATCTGCCGTGCATTCTGGCACGCCGCCGATGATTCGTTCCGACGCTTCGGTAAACAGCCCGATACGCGGAGTAATTGATGTTATGCGGCCATTCGCCCTAAGGTGTCGGCGAAAGTCGGACATGCGCCCCAGGTGGGAGCCCCAGCCGCTGCGCCGCGTCGCCGTAGTTGACCGCGATGGCGATCAGCCCCGCCGAGTCCGTGAACGCCACCAGCTCGCCCGGCGGCACCGCCGCGAACGTCGCACGGAAGGGCATCGCGAGCTGCCGCCGCCCGAGCCACACCCCCAGCGTGTCGCCCACCTGGACGCCCAGCGCCTGCAGGTCGCCGGCCGCGATCGACAG
Organism: Nonomuraea sp. NPDC004702; assembly: GCF_053601695.1. NCBI lineage: Bacteria > Bacillati > Actinomycetota > Actinomycetes > Streptosporangiales > Streptosporangiaceae > Nonomuraea > Nonomuraea sp. NPDC004702. Next base: position 92,030 of record NZ_JBSGCE010000033.1, on the reverse strand, counting down.
CTGCGTGTTGCCGTAGCGGTCGACCGAGACGACCTCGCCCTCGACCGAGCCGTCCCGCAGCAGCGAGGTCGGCGCGGGCAGCGTGACCAGCCGCTCGACCGGCACCCGGGGGCCCAGCTCGGCCGGGTCCAGGCCGCCGGCCAGCCGCCCGGCGACCGGCGCGAAGACGTCCCGGCCGTGGAAGGTCGGCGACACCGGCCGCAGGAAGAGCTCCTCGTTGCCGAGCGCGTACGCGGCCCGCGCGCCGCCGCTGGCGTGCACCGCCCAGGACAGCAGCCCGTTGTCGGGGCCGACGAACACCCGCCCGCCCGCCTCGACCGCCACCGACCGCCGCGCGCCGCCCACGCCGGGATCGACCGCGCCGATGTGGACGCCCTCAGGCAGGTAGGGGATGGTCTGGGCGAGGATCGCCGCGCCCCGCCGTACGTCGCCGGACGGGACGAGGTGGCACACGTCGATCACCCGCGCCTCGGGCGCGATCCCGGCGATCACTCCGTGGCAGGCGGCCACATAGCCGTCTTCGAGCCCGTAGTCCGTGAGGAGCGTGATGACTGGGGTCACATTTCGTGACTGTACGTCCGGCAATCCGCCGTGAACAGCCGCAGATCGCACATTACGATTGGCCACGGGCCGCGAAGCGTGCGATGTGATCGTCGCACGCCCCTTCCCGAGGAGGACATCATGGGAGCACCGCTCAGCGGTGACAGTGCTGCCCAGGAACCGTCCCAGACATCCCTCAACGACCGCGATCTCGAACTCCTCGCCTTCGAACGCCAATGGTGGCGGCACGCGGGCGCCAAGGAGCAGGCCATCAAGGAGACCTTCGGGTTCTCGGCCACCCGCTACTACCAGTTGCTCGGCGAGTTGATCGACAGACCGGAGGCGCTGGAGCAGGACCCGATGCTGGTCAAACGGTTGCGAAGGTTGCGCTCCACCCGTCAGCGCGACCGTGCGGCGAGACGGCTCGGCATGCGTCCCTGACCGGCTGGGTACGGCAGCCGCGTGAGGAACATCCCTGGTATGGAAGCGATCCTTAAAGATCCGTCCGGCGCCGTGATCGGGCTCGACTTCGACGGAACCCTGTCGCCGATCGTGCCCGATCCCGCCTCCGCCAAGATCCACCCCGAGGCCCCCGCCGTGCTCGCCGACCTGGGCGCGCACGTCGGCGCCGTGGCCATCGTGACCGGCAGGCCGGCGGCCACCGCGCTCGAACTCGGGCCCGGCCTGGCCGACGTGCCCGGCCTCGTGGTGCTCGGCCACTACGGCTTCGAACGGTGGGAGCACGGACGCGTCTCGGCGCCGCCGCCGCCACCCGGCGTGCCGCGCGTCCGGGCCGAGCTGCCCCTGCTGCTCGACGCGCTCGGCCTGCACGGCGTGGTGATCGAGGACAAGGGCAGGGCGGTGGCCGTGCACACCAGGCGCGCCCCCGACCCCGAGGGCGCGCTCGCCGTGCTGCGCGAGCCGCTGGCCGAGCTGGCCGGGAGACACGGCCTGGTGATCGAGCCGGGACGCATGGTCCTGGAGCTGCGCCCGCCCGGCATGGACAAGGGCCACGCGCTCGGGCTGTTCCTGGCCGAGCGGGACGCCAGGTCCGTCATGTTCGTCGGCGACGACCTCGGCGACCTGGCCGCCTTCGACGCCGTACGCGCCTCGGGGCTGCCCGGCGTGACCGTGTGCAGCGGCTCGGCCGAGGTGACCGCGCTGGCCGAGCGGGCCGACATCGTGGTCGACGGGCCCGACGGCGTGGTGGCGCTGCTGCGGGAGCTGACGACGGCCTTCACCCGTCCCTAGAGCCCAGCCGTTCGTGAGCCGGCTCGCGGCCTTGCGCCGTCTGGGCCGGCTCGCGGCTTTCAGCCGTTCGTGATTGGGCTGCAAGTGGCGGGTCCTACGTTGGTGCGCATGTCACGACGATCTCTCGCCGCCGCCTCGGCCGCGGCTCTGGCCACCCTGTCTGCCGTGCTCGCCGTCCCCGGCGCCGCCTCCGCCGCCCCCGCCCAGCAGCTCAAGCTGCGCGGCGGCCTGACGCTCTACATCCCGATCGAGTGGGTGGTCCACCGCAAGGGCGGCGACGTCGTCCAGGTGGTCACCGGCCGGTGCGCCAAGCCGCAGGGCTGGGGCTCGCCCGAGTGCGACGCGTTCTACGTCCTCGGTCCCGCCGCGATCAAGCGGGGCGCCGAGGGGTTCGGGCCCTACACGGGCAAGGACCCGTACTATCCGGCCAGCGACGTGCAGCCCTGCCCGATCAACCGCAAGTGGGGCGAGGTCGTCGGCCCCAAGGTCACCAGGGGCTACCGGCAGATGGGGGCCGGGCACAAGGCCGCCTACAACGCCTGGCAGGCCACGTGCGTCAGCTATTCGGGCGGCGGCGTCAAGGCCCGCTTCACGCAGCGCGAGTGGTACCTGCCGAAGAGCCAGATCCTCGTCGTCGACCAGTGGAACACGCCCGGCCTGGCCGACACGCTCAAGTACGCCGACTGGAGATGAGCACCCCGGCGACCGCCAGGCCGATGACCACGGGCACCAGCAGGAACGCGTTCCCGGTGCCGTAGCCGTCGGCCAGCGCGCCGAGCAGCAGCGGGCCGATCGCCATGGCGGCGCCCGCCCACACGGGCGAGGCGGCCGCCGCCCGGTCCGCCCGGTCGCCCGAGGCGGCGATCAGCGTGCTCAGCGCGAGCGGGAACTGCAGCGACGCGCCCAGCCCGCTCAGCGCCAGCCCCGCGTACGACAGGATCGGCGCGGTGCTCGCCCAGAACAGCACCCAGCCGAGGGCCATCAGCCCCAGAGCGCCGGCCAGCAGCGGCGTGGCCGGCAGCCGCAGCGCGAGCTGCGCGCCCGCGAACCTGCCCGCCGCCATGCCGCAGACGAACGCCGTCAGCCCGGTCGCCGCGACGGCCGCCGGCACGCCCGTCCTGAGGGCGAACAGGTCGGCGGCCCACAGGTTGAACGTGAACTCCAGCGCCACGCAGCAGAACAGCACGCCCCCGGCCAGATGGAAGCGCCACCCGCCGCCCTCCCGCGCCGGGACGGCCTCCCCGGCGACCGCGCCGCCCCGCTCTCCGGCGACCCGCCGGGGCGCGGGCCAGGAGCGGCCCAGCGACAGCGCCAGCAGGGCGCTGACGGCCGGGGTGACCAGCAGGGCGGCCCGCCAGCCGAGCGCGCTCTGCGCCACCTGGCTGAGCACGAACGTCGCCACCATCCCCACCAGCACGCCCACGGCGTTGGCCTCGCTGAGCGCGGCCGGTCCGGCGGCCCCGTGGTGGTCGCTGAGCTCGGCCATCGCCGCGTAGAGCATGACCGAGCCGAAACCGCCGGCCACGCCGTAGCCGAGCAGCGTCAGGGGCAGCGCGGAGGCGGCCATGACCAGCAGCACGCCGGCGTTCATCCCGGCCAGGCCGAACCAGCACGTCGTGCGCCGGCCGAGCAGCCTGGTGAGCAGGGGCAGCGCGAGCCCGGCGCCGATCGTCCCGACCGCCATCGCGGTGCCGTGCAGCCCGGCGACGGTGGCCGTGGTGCGCTGGTCGGCGCGCAGGAGCGGGAGGGCGGCGCTCAGGCCGTACACGAACGTGGCGAACGTGCCGAGCAGGAAGTAGATGAGCCAGGTCGGACGGTCCCGGACGAGTCTGATGGGCACTGAGACCGTCGACACCCGGCAGCCTCCGTCATTGGCAGTGAACCCGACTTCTCATGTTAAAGCAGGGCGTCGAGTTGGGATTCCAGCCACTTGTGCGGCGGCAGCGCGGTGGCCGCCTCGTGCAGCCGGTCGCGGCGCCGCCGGCGTTCGTCCTCGGGCATCACCAGCGCCTCGTGCAGCGCGTCCGCCGTGCCGCTCACGTCGTAGGGGTTGACCACCAGCGCGTACGGGCCCAGCTCGGCGGCCGCCCCCGCCTCGCGCGAGAGCACCAGGGCGCAGCGCGGCGACAGGACCGGCCCCTCCTTGGCGACCAGGTTCATGCCGTCGCGGATGGGGTTGACCAGCAGCACGTCCGCCAGCCGGTAGGCGGCCAGCGAGCGCGGGTAGTCGTCGTTGACGTTGAGGATGACCGGGTCCCAGTCCTCGGTGGCGTACTCGTCCTCGATCTCGCGCGCGCAGCGCTGCACCGACGCGGTGTACTCGCGGTATTCGGGCAGGTCGTGCCGGCTGGGATAGGCGAAGGCCAGGTGGACCACCTTGCCGTGCCACTCCGGATGGGCGGCCAGGAACTCGCGGTAGGCCAGCAGCCCGCGCACGATGTTCTTGGACAGCTCGGTGCGGTCGATGCGGACGATCAGCCGGCGTCCGGCCACCTGCTCGGCCAGCGCGGCCATGTGCGACTCGACGTCGGGCTCGCAGGCCCGCGCCCACAGCGCCGCGCCGTCCACGCCCAGACTGTGCACGCCGACGCGGGTAGTCCTGCCCTCGTGGGCGACCGTGCCGGCCGCGCGGTCCACCCGCGCGCCCAGCAGCGCCTCGCAGCAGTCCATGAACGCCGCCGCCCACCGGGCGGTGAGGAAGCCCGCGTGGTCGGCCCCCAGGATGCCGTCGAGCACCTCCCTGGTCACCGCGTCGGGCAGCAGGGAGAAGTACTCGGGAGGCGCCCACGGCGTGTGGCTGAAGTGGGCGATGCGCAGGTCGGGCCGCTCGGCGCGGAGCATCGCCGGGGTGAGCGTCAGGTGGTAGTCCTGGACCATCACGCGCGCGCCGTGCCCGGCCTCTTCGGCCAGCGCCAGCGCGAACGCGCCGTTGTAGTCGCGGTAGGACTCCCACTCGCGCCGGAACTTGGTGCCGAAACTGGGGGAGTTGGGGATGTCGTACAGCAGGTGGTTGACGAACCACAGGGTCGAGTTGGCCACCGCGTTGTAGGCGCGGTGGAAGGTGGCCGCGGGGATGTCGAGCATCCGCAGGGCGCCCGTGTCGTAGCCGCCGCGGTCGAGCCGGCCCCCCGGGGCCAGGCGCACGGCGCTGCGGTCGCCGTCGGACAGCGCGGCGCACACCCACAGCACGCCGTGCTCCTTGGCCACCCCCGACAGGCCCGAGACAAGGCCGCCACCACCGCGTTTCATGGTCAGCTCACCGTCGTCGTCGACGGTGAAGGAGACCGGCCCGCGGTTGGACGCCACGAGAACGCTGTTCATTTGGGCTCCCTTCGCCCATAGGATCCCAGCTATGGCGCTAGATGAGCTAACCGAGGAACTCGCCCGCTCGGCCGCGGCCGGAGACCATCGCGCGCTCGGCGAGCTCCTGGCCAGGATCGAGCCTGACGTGATGCGCCACTGCGCCCGGATCCTGCCCTATCACCAGGACGCGGAAGAAGCCTCGCAGGACACTCTGCTGGCCGTGGCGCGCAACATCGGCCGGTTCGAGGGGCGGGCCAGGTTCAGCACCTGGCTGCACATCGTGACCGCCAACTGCGCGCGCACCACGTACCGCTCGCTGAAGCGCAGGGCCGCCGAGCAGACGTCGGAGGAGCTGCCGATGCAGAAGCCGGACGCGCGGCGGGTCAGCGTGATCGCCGGCTCGCGGCTCGACCTGCTCGACGCGATGGAGGCGCTGGAGGCCGACAAGCCCGACCTGGCCCAGGCGCTGGTGCTGCGCGACATCGTCCAGCTCGACTACAACGAGGTGGCCGAGCAGCTCAACATCCCGCTCGGCACCGCCAAGTCCCGCATCCACCAGGCCCGCAAGTACGTGCAGGGAGTCCTCGGGGAGGACTATCGGTGAGACGCGTCCTCTCGCATGGTGAGACGGGTGGTCGTTTCCGCCACTTGAGAAGGTAGAGTCCTTTTCGACAACTGAATATTGCTCATCCAGAGGGGTGGAGGGACCGGCCCTGCGAAGCCCCGGCAACCCTCCCGGCTTGTGCTCGCGACCTGGCGAGGCCGACCGGGACAAGGTGCCAATTCCGGTTCGCGGTCAAGGTGGCCGCGGGCGAAGATGAGGGAAGGCCTCGCTTCATGTCGCTCGACTTTGGTCCTGCCGTCGCTCTGTCCTGCCGCGAGTGCGGCACGCGCTACCCCCTGGGTCCCAGCTTCGCCTGCCTGGAGTGTTTCGGGCCGCTCGAAGCGGCCTACTCCTTCGGCCAGGTGACCCGCGCGGACATCGAGTCCGGCCCCGCCAACATCTGGCGCTACCGCTCCCTGCTCCCGGTCCCCGCCGACGTGGCGAGCAAGCCCAACATGAACCCGGGCTGGACGAAGCTGGTCAAGGCCGGCAACCTCGGCAAGGCGCTCGGCATCCGGTCCCTGCACGTGAAGGACGACTCGGGCAACCCCACCCACTCCTTCAAGGACCGGGTGGTCGCCATCGCCGTCGAGGCGGCCAGGAACTTCGGCTTCCACACGCTCTCCTGCTCCTCCACGGGCAACCTCGCCGGCGCGGTCACCGCCGCCGCCGCGCGGGCCGGCCTCGACGCGTGCGTGTTCATCCCGGCCGACCTCGAAGCGGCCAAGATCGCCATGGCCCGGGTGTTCGGCGGCCGGCTGATCGGCATCGACGGCACGTACGACGAGGTCAACCGGTTCTGTTCGGAGCTGATCGGCGACCCGCTGGGCGAGCGGTGGGGGTTCGTCAACGTCAACCTGCGGCCCTACTACGCCGAGGGGTCCAAGACGCTCGCGTACGAGATCGCCGAGCAGCTCGGCTGGCGGCTGCCGGAGCAGATCGTCATCCCCATCGCCTCCGGTTCCCAGCTCACGAAGATCGACAAGGGGTTCAAGGAGCTGATCGCGCTCGGGCTGGTCGAGGACACCCCCTACAAGGTGTTCGGGGCCCAGGCGGCCGGGTGCTCGCCGGTCTCGACGGCGTACAAGGCGGGGCACGACGTCGTCCAGCCGGTCAAGCCGGACACGATCGCCAAGTCGCTGGCCATCGGCAACCCCGCCGACGGGCCGTACGTGCTGGACATCGCCCGGCGCACGGGCGGGGGCGTCGAGGACGTCACCGACCCCGAGATCGTCGCCGCCATCAAGCTCCTGGCCTCCACCGAGGGCATCTTCGCCGAGACCGCGGGCGGCGTCACGGTGGGCGTGCTGAAGAAGCTCGTCGAGACGGGCAGGCTCGACCCCGAGGCCGAGACGGTGGTCCTGAACACCGGCGACGGCCTGAAGACGCTCGACGCGATCAGCGACGACGCGCGGCCCACCGCCGTGATCCGGCCCTCTCTCGACGCGTTCCGCGCGACTGTCTGACAATCCAGGAAAGGCAACAAAAACCATGAGCGTTTCTGTGCGGATTCCCACCATTCTGCGCACTTACACCGGGGGTAACGCCGAAGTGAGTGGCGAAGGGGCGACTCTTCGTGACGTTCTCGCCAAGCTTGACTCCGACTACCCGGGGATCGGCGCGAGAATTCTGGATGAATCGGGCAAGATTCGTCGTTTTGTCAACGTATACGTTGGTGATGAGGATGTCCGTTTCGCCGAGGGCCTGGACACTCCCGCCCCTGAAGGCACTCAGATCTCCATCATCCCCGCCGTCGCGGGCGGCTGACCGCCGGACCACCGACTCTTGAAGGCGCCCCTTGTGGGCGCCTTCTTGTTTTAGAACCAAATTCAACCTCGAACGACTCAGCCTTCGATGAAATTAGCGTTTTGTCGGTTGACTCTGTTGCCAAACCCCGTGCCACAGGTATGGTCGAGGGCGATCGTCTGGCTGATTTTCCCAAAAGTCATGCGATTACGGGTCTCGCGAAGGAATGGGCGAGATCTGCGAGCCCAGTAAGAGGAGTCGGAAGTGGCGCAGGGCACCGTCAAGTGGTTCAACGCGGACAAGGGCTACGGCTTCATCGCGGTAGACGGTGGTAAGGATGTATTCGTCCATTACTCAGCGATCATGATGGACGGGTACCGCTCTCTCGAACAGGGACAGCGCGTCGAGTTCGAGATCACGCAGGGCCAGAAGGGGCCGCAGGCGGAGTCCGTCCGCACGGTCTGATTCACCCTCGCTGGTATGCACCAAGGCGGGACGTGCGGCAGCGCAGTCCGTACGGGCTCGCCACTGTTTCCTCCGTCGGCTTCGCACGGCGGGCCGCGCCTCAGGGGCGGCTCGCCGTGCGAACCGGCGCACCCGATGACCTGCCCGATGAGCTGGGGTGGGGTGCCCGTGGCTTGCACTCGGCAGGGTAGAGTGCTAAACAGTTCGTTGGCACTCTGTGTGGCAGAGTGCCAACAACTCGGATCGAGACGATGGGGTCTGCCGAACGGAGATGCAGGCCTATGCCGTCGCGGGCGTCGGCTCGGTCCAGGACACGCCACCCTGCATCTGGGAGGTCTAGCCTTATGGCAGCCAAGATGATCGCGTTTGACGAGGACGCCCGGCGCGGTCTCGAGCGCGGTATGAACCAGCTCGCCGACGCCGTCAAGGTGACCTTGGGCCCCAAGGGGCGCAACGTCGTGCTGGAGAAGAAGTGGGGCGCTCCCACGATCACCAACGACGGCGTCTCCATCGCCAAGGAGATCGAGCTCGAGGACCCGTGGGAGAAGATCGGCGCCGAGCTGGTCAAGGAAGTCGCCAAGAAGACTGACGACGTCGCCGGCGACGGCACCACCACGGCCACCGTGCTCGCCCAGGCTCTGGTGCGCGAAGGTCTGCGCAACGTGGCCGCCGGCGCCAACCCGATGGCCCTGAAGAAGGGCATCGAGGCCGCCGTCGAGCGGGTCAGCGAGGAGCTCTCCAAGCTGGCCAAGGACGTGGAGACCAAGGAGCAGATCGCCTCCACCGCCTCCATCTCCGCCGCCGACCCCGAGATCGGCTCGCTCATCGCCGAGGCGATGGACAAGGTCGGCAAGGAAGGCGTCATCACCGTCGAGGAGAGCAACACCTTCGGCCTGGAGCTTGAGCTCACCGAGGGCATGCGCTTCGACAAGGGCATGACGTCGATGTACTTCGTGACCGACTCCGACCGCATGGAGGCCGTTCTCGAAGACCCGTACATCCTGATCGTCAACAGCAAGGTCTCGGCCAACAAGGACCTGCTGCCGCTGCTCGACAAGGTCGTGCAGTCCGGCAAGCCGCTGCTGATCATCGCCGAGGACGTCGACGGCGAGGCCCTGGCGACCCTGGTGGTCAACAAGATCCGCGGCCTGTTCCGCTCCGTGGCCGTCAAGGCCCCGGGCTTCGGCGACCGCCGCAAGGCCATGCTGGGCGACATCGCGATCCTGACCGGTGGTCAGGTCATCGCCGAGGAGGTCGGCCTCAAGCTCGAGACCGCCACCCTCGACCTGCTCGGCCGCGCCCGCAAGGTCGTGGTGACCAAGGACGAGACCACCATCGTCGACGGCGCCGGTGACGCCGAGGCGATCTCCGGCCGGGTCAACGAGATCCGCGCCGAGATCGAGCGCACCGACTCCGACTACGACCGCGAGAAGCTGCAGGAGCGCCTGGCCAAGCTGGCCGGTGGCGTGGCGGTCATCAAGGCCGGCGCGGCGACCGAGGTCGAGCTCAAGGAGCGCAAGCACCGCATCGAGGACGCCGTGCGCAACGCCAAGGCGGCCGTCGAGGAGGGCATCGTCCCCGGCGGTGGCGTGGCGCTGCTGCAGGCCGGCGCCAAGGCGTTCGACAAGCTCGAGCTCAACGGCGACGAGGCCACCGGCGCGGCGATCGTGAAGAAGGCTCTTGAGGAGCCCCTCAAGCAGATCGCGGTCAACGCCGGTCTTGAGGGCGGCGTCGTCGTGGAGAAGGTGCGCAACCTGACCCCGGGCGAGGGCCTCAACGCCGCTTCCGGCGAGTACGTCAACATGTTCGAGTCCGGGATCATCGACCCGGCCAAGGTGACGCGCTCCGCGCTGCAGAACGCCGCCTCCATCGCGGCGCTCTTCCTCACCACCGAGGCCGTCATCGCCGAGAAGCCCGAGAAGACCCCTGCTGCTCCGGCCGGCATGCCCGGCGGCGGCGACATGGACTTCTAGGCCTCGCCTGGTCGCTGACGCATCAGAAGGCGGTTCGGATCTCCAAGGATCCGGCCGCCTTTTGTTGTGTCCGATCCTGTCACGTTTAGTAGTTATAGACTACGGACAGTAACGAAACTAAGTGACGATTCACCGCACAAAGGAGTAGTTACATGAATTCCCGCACCGCGCGCGTTCTCGGGCTCGGAGCCGTCATGCTGGCCGCCGCGGCCGCCATGACGATGCCCGCCCAGGCAGACGACCACGGTTACCTGGACGAGGCCCTGGAGTACGTCGACGTGCCCTACTGCGCGGGCTACCTGGAACTGTACGACCGCGACTACTGCGCCTCGCCGTCCAGGTGGACGTCGCAGGACGAGCGCGGGGAGATGTCGGAGGAGGGTGAGGACAGGTCGTCGGAGGAAGCCGAGGACAGGTCGTCGGACCAGGCCGACGAGCGGTCGACGGACGAGGCCGACGAGCGGTCCGGCGAGCGCGGCGACGCCTCGGACGAGGGCGTGGACATGTCCGGCGAGCGCGAGGACGTCTCGGACGAGGGGCAGGAGATGTCCGGCGAGCGTGAGGACGTCTCGGACGAGGGTCAGGACACGTCGGGCGAGCGCGAGGACGTCTCGGACGCCTTCGCGGGCGAGTCGGGCGGCGAGAGCGAGGACCTGTCGTCCAACGCCCCCGGGGACTTCACGTTCGCGGACGAGCTGGTGCAGGGCGACTGAACCCCGTCTGGTGGCGCCGGGCGTACGAACCCGACGCGGCACCACGGCGAAGGCGCCCCGAACGCGAACGGGGCGCCTTCGCCGCGGTGTTGTGCCGGTCTCAGACGCCGAAGTGCGCGACGATGTGGCCGCGGGCCAGCGTGTTGGCGGTGATGTTGAAGCCGACCACGGCCGGGCTCGCGTCGCCGCCGACGCCCAGCTCGTCGACCCCGAGCGCGTGCACCGTGAAGACGTAGCGGTGAGGGGCGCCGGGCGGGGGAGCGGCGCCGCCGTAGTCTTTGGTGCCGTAGTCGTTGCGGGCGTGGACCGCGCCGGCGGGCAGGCCCTTGAAGTCGGGGCCGGTGCCCGCGCCCCTGGGCAGCTCCGTGGTGTCGCCGGGCAGGTCGAACAGCACCCAGTGCCAGAAGCCGCTGCCGGTGGGGGCGTCGGGGTCGTGGCAGGTGACGGCGTAGCCGCGGGTGCCCTCGGGCGCGCCCGACCAGCGCAGCTGGGGCGAGACGTTCCCGCCGGTCATCCCCCAGTCGTCGAAGACGTGGAGGTCGTTCAGCCGCTCGCCGTCGCGGATGTCGTCGCTCTCCACCACGAGCGCGGGGACCGGGGGCAGGTGTTCATGCGGAAGCGGTGCGGGCACGGCATCCTCCTAGGTTGACAGCTCCTTCAGGCCATCCTAGAAGCGGCCGTGCCCGCCCTCCGTCAGGTTCCGAGCTGCGCCGGGAGCGGCCTGTCGTGCAGCACCGTGAGCGAGGTGACCGCGCGGGTCAGGACCACGTACAGGCGGGCCAGGCCGCGGGGCTCGGCCTCGACGATGTCGGCCGGCTCCACGACGATCACGTGGTCGTACTCCAGGCCCTTGGCGAGCGTGGCGGGCACGATGAGCAGGCGGTGCTCCTGCGTCGCGTCGGGGTCGAGCACCGCGTGCGGCAGGCCGGACAGCGACTCGGAGACCGCCGCCACCATCGCGTCGGGGACGATGACCCCGATCGAGCCCTCCCTGGCCAGGACCTCCCGGGCGGCCTCGGCGACCGTGCCGCCCGGCCGGACCGTGAGCGAGCCGGCGCCCGGACGCAGCGACCGCGGGGCGGCCAGCGCGGGGGCGATCGAGGGCAGCAGACGGGCCGCGTAGTCGAGCACCTCGCGCGGCACGCGGAAGCCGAGCGTCAGCTCGGTCACCTCGCCCTCGTCCTGGCCGAGGTGCTTCAGCACGGTCTCCCACGAGGTGGTGGACCACGGCGTGGTGCCCTGGGCCAGGTCGCCGAGCACGGTGGCCGAGCCGTTGCGGCAGCGCCGGCCGAGCGCCCGCAGCTGCATCTCGGACAGGTCCTGGGCCTCGTCCACGACGAGGTGGCCGAGGGACGGGGTGCGCTCCATGAGGTCGCGCAGCTCGTCGAGGAGCGCGGCGTCGGCGGCCGACCATTTGGCGGACTTCCAGCTCCGATAAGGCTTCCGCCAAAGCAGCATTTCCTGCTCGTCAGGCGACAAATCAGTTTTGGCGGCCTTTGTGAGGAATTCTGGGTCGGACAACAGGCGGTGCAGAACCTGTTCCGGCGTCAGTTTCGGCCACACCGCGTCGACGAGCTGCTTGACCGGCCTCGACCTGGCCACCGCGTCCTGGACCCGGTCGTCGGGCGACTCGCCGCGCTGCTCCATCCGTACGAGCACCTGGTGGGCCAGGCGCTGGGCCAGCGCGGCCCGCCCCGGCGAGTAGCGGGTGGTGCCGCGCAGGGAGGCCACCATCTCGCGCACCTCGTGGTCGGCGACCCGGTAGCGGTAGGCGCCCTTCGTGAACACCAGGCCGTCCTCGGGCTTGACGATGTGCATCCACAGCGCCCGTTCGAGCACCGCGGCCATCCTGGCGTCGCCCTTGACCGCGGAGACCATCGGGTCCTCCTCGGCGGCGTGCTCGCCGAGCAGCCCGGCCACGGTGGTCTGGTCGACCTTGACCTCGCCCAGCGCGGGCAGGACGGAGGAGATGTAGGACAGGAACGCCCGGTTCGGGCCCACGATCATCACGCCCGACCTGGCCAGCCGCTCGCGGTGGGTGAACAGCAGGTACGCGGCCCGGTGGAGGCCCACGGCGGTCTTCCCGGTGCCGGGGGCGCCCTGGACGCACACGGTCTGGGCCAGCGTCGCGCGGACGATCTCGTCCTGGTCGGGCTGGATGGTGGCCACGATGTCGCGCATCGGGCCGGTGCGCGGGCGTTCGATCTCCTCGGTGAGGATCTTCGAGGGGCCGACCTCGCCGCCCTCGCCGAGCGGCTCGTCCTCGAACGCGGTCAGCGCGCCGCCGTGGTAGCCGAAGCGGCGGCGGCGGACGACGCCCATCGGGTCGGCCGGGCTGGCCTGGTAGAACGCGCGGGACACCGGCGCGCGCCAGTCGATGACCAGCGGCCGGCTGGTGCCGTCGTGCACGTGGCGGCGGCCGACGTAGAGGGTGCCCGGCAGGTCGTCGCCGCCCTCGCGGTCGAGGCGGCCGAAGAACAGCGGGGTGTCCGGATGGTCGGCCAGGGCGGCCACGCGCTGGTCCAGCAGCGACTGGAGGATCTGCTGCGAGACCCAGTCGCCGGCCGCGTCGGCCGACAACGACTGGGCGTGGGCCCGCATCGCCTTGAGCGCGGCCCTGGACTCGGCCAGGTGGGCCTGCTCGGCGGCGAGCACGTCGGAGGGTATGTCGGGAGCCAGTTGGTGTGTGGGCATGCGAAAGCGCCTCCCATGCTGGAAAACGGAGGTGGTCAAGGCAGCGAATCGACTAGTTTAACGGCGGCCGTGCGGCGCCTCCAAAGCATTTACCGGCGCGCGGCGGGGTACGGAGGGAAGGTGGCGCGGCTTCGCCTGATCCTCTCGCCGATGATCCCCACGGTCGCGAGCTTCCTGCTGGCGGCGCTCTGGGGGATGTCGGTCTTCGCCGGTTGGGGGCTGGAGGCGTTCTGCGCGGGCGGCGAGTCCCCGGCGGCGTGCTCCCGGCGTCTCGGCGTGGTCTGCGCGGTGTCGGGGTTGTTCGCCGTGCCGGCCGCCTGCGCCACGCTGGCCGCCTGGCTGGTGCCGGCGTCCCGGCAGGACCCGCGCACGTTCAGCCGGCTCATGGGGACGGGGGTCGCCGCCTGGATCGTCGCCGGCGCGGTGCTGTTCCTCGGCGGCCTGCTGGCCGGCTAGCGAACCCGGCAAAGACCGTATCTCTGAGTGAACGTGGGAATACCGAAAAAGTCGGGCATTTCAGGTGCGTTTGTCGGATCATGGGGGTATGTCGCAGGCGGCGTGATAGTACGCAGGTGAGGGGGGTGGTTCGATGTCGACGACCCGTGGAGTCTCGTGGACGTGACATAAACGCCGTGCCTGGCCGCTCAGGCAACGAGCGGCCGGGCATTCAACCGGTCACACCTCGCCGTGCACGTCGTCGGCGTCGATGATCTGGTAGGCGTATCCCTGCTCGGCCAGGAATCGCTGCCGGTGGGCGGCGAACTCCTGGTCGACGGTGTCCCTGCTGACCACCGTGTAGAACCGGGCGCCACCGCCGTCGGCCTTGGGCCGCAGCACCCGCCCGAGCCGCTGGGCCTCCTCCTGCCGCGACCCGAACGTGCCCGACACCTGGATCGCGATGGCCGCCTCGGGCAGGTCGATGGAGAAGTTCGCCACCTTCGACACCACCAGGACCTGGATCTCCTTGTCGCGGAACGCCTGGTAGAGCCGCTCGCGCTCCTTGACCCTGGTCTCGCCCTTGATGACCGGCGCGTTGAGGTGCTCGCCGAGCTCGTCGAGCTGGTCGATGTACTGGCCGATGACCAGCACCTGCTCGCCCAGATGCCGCCGGACCAGCGCCTCGGTCACGTACGTCTTGGACGGCGTGGTGGCGCAGTAGCGGTAACGCTCCTCGGCCTCGGCCATCGCGTACGCCAGCCGCTCCTCGTCGGTCAGCGTGACCCGCACCTCGACGCAGTCGGCCGGCGCGATCCAGCCCTGGTTCTCCATCTCCTTCCACGGCGCGTCGTAGCGCTTGGGGCCGATGAGGGAGAACACGTCGCCCTCGCGGCCGTCCTCGCGCACGAGCGTCGCGGTCAGGCCCACCCGCCGGCGGGCCTGGAGGTCGGCGGTCATCCGGAAGATGGGCGCGGGCAGCAGGTGGACCTCGTCGTAGACGATCAGGCCCCAGTCGCGCGCGTCGAACAGCTCCAGGTGGCTGTAGACGCCCTTCCGCCTGGTCGTCATCACCTGGTACGTGGCGATGGTGACCGGGCGGATCTCCTTCTTGTTGCCGGAGTACTCGCCGATCTCGTCCTCGGTCAGCGAGGTGCGCTTGAGCAGCTCGGTCTTCCACTGGTGGGCGCTGACCGTGTTGGTCACCATGATCAGCGTGGTGGCCTGGGCGTGGGCCATGGCCGCCGCGCCCACGATGGTCTTGCCCGCGCCGCAGGGCAGCACGACCACGCCGGAGCCGCCGTGCCAGAAGGCGTCGGCCGCCTCGCGCTGGTAGGGGCGCAGCTCCCAGCCGTCCTGGAGCAGCTTGATGGGGTGGGCCTCGCCGTCGACGTAACCGGCCAGGTCTTCAGCGGGCCAGCCCAGCTTGAGCAGCGCCTGCTTGACGTTGCCGCGGTCGCTCGGGTGCACGATGACCGAGTCGGCGCCGAGGCGCTCGCCCAGCATCGGCTGGATCTTCTTCGAGCGCAGCACCTCTTCGAGCACCGCGCGGTCGGTCGAGGTCAGGACCAGCCCGTTGACCGGGTCCTTCTCCAGGCGCAGGCGCCCGTAGCGGGCCATGGTCTCGGCGATGTCGACGAGCAGCGCGTGCGGCACCGGGTAGCGGCTGAAGCCGATCAGCGCGTCGACGACCTGCTCGGCGTCGTGGCCGGCGGCACGCGCGTTCCACAGGGCGAGCGGCGTGACGCGGTAGGTGTGGACGTGTTCAGGCGCTCGTTCGAGCTCGGCGAACGGCGCGATCGCCTTGCGGCACGCGTCGGCCTTCTCGTGGTCGACCTCGAGCAGCAGCGTTTTGTCCGACTGGACGATGAGCGGGCCGTCGTTCACGGACATCCCTTCCTACGGTTGACCCTTATCCAACACACACGACGGCAGGAACAGTCCCGGAACGGGTAATCGATCAGTCGTCCAGGCGGCCGGTGAGGCCCAGGAAGAGGAAGAGCCCGACGTTCAGCACGAAACCGGCGCCGAACAGCACCCAGCTCCAGACCAGCAGCGAACGGGCGCTCCTCGGCTGCTCGCGGACCCGCGTCAGCGCCACGGCGGCCAGGATGCCGCCGGGCAGCCCGAGCACGTTGAGGCAGGAGGCGAGGGACAGGAAGTTGAGCACGACGGCGACGATCGCGGCGGCCTGCGGGCCCTCGTCGCGCCGCGGCGGCACGCCGTAGCCGTAGCCGTACTGCGGAGGCGGCTGCTCGCCGTAGGGCGCCCCGTAAGGCAGCTGCGGGTAGCCGGACGGATCTTCTTGACTCACGTTCACCTCCAGACAGGTCAACGTTTATCACGGAATACGGGCGCGCCCGACCCGGTGTGCGCGGACGGTCACAACCGCCCGCGCAGGGCCTTCCTGTCGAGCTTGAGCACGCTGGTGACCGGGATCGACTCGACGAAACGCACCTCGCGCGGGTACTTCACCCGTCCGACCCGGTCGCGCGCCCACTCGACGAGCTCCTCGGCGTTCTCCTCGGCCCCCGGCCTGAGCTGCACGAACGCCACGACCTCCTCGCCCAGCCGCGGGTCGGGACGGCCGACGACGCCCGACATGACCACGTCGGGGTGCTGGTTGAGCGCGTCCTCGACGTCGCGCGGGAAGACGTTGAAGCCGCCGCGGATGATCAGGTCCTTCTTGCGGTCGACGATGTAGAGGTAGCCGTCGTCGTCCACGCAGCCGATGTCGCCGGTGCGCAGCTCGTCGCCGACCAGCGCGGTGCCCTCGGGGTCGGGTTCGTGCTCGCCCCAGTAGCCGAGCATCAGGGAGTCGCCGCTGACGCAGATCTCGCCGACGTCGCCGCACTCCACCGCCTCGCCCGCGGCGTCGCGGATGGTGATCGTGTAGCCGGCCAGCGGCAGGCCGACGCTGCCCGGCCGGCGCCTGCCCGGCGGGTTGAAGGTGGTGACGGCGCTGGTCTCGGTCAGGCCGTAGCCCTCCAGGATCTGCGTGCCCGGCATCCGGCGTTCGAACTCCTGCAGCGCCTCCCGGCCCAGCGGCGCCGCGCCGCAGGTCAGGTAGGCCAGGTCGGGGAGCGGGTGCGACTCCAGCGGCTGCGCCAGGAGCATGTGGATCATGGCGGGCACCACGGTGCCGTACTGGACGTGCTGCTCGGCGGCCAGTCGCAGGAACGCCTCCGGCTCGAACCAGCGCATGAGCACGGCCTGCTGGGGCTCGGTGGCGTGCAGGCCGGCCACGGTGATGATCAACCCGTACGCATGCGAGAGCGGCACAGGCACGATCGCACGATTTTTCCCCTCTTGATAGGATATTTCGTACGCGTCCTTCGCCACCTGCCAGAGGCCGCGATGGCTCAGCATGACCCCCTTCGCGACGCCCGTGGTGCCGCCGGTGTACATGAGCGCGGCCAGGTCGCCGGGGTCCCTGCGCACCCGTCCGTGCTCGGTGGCGCTCTCCAGCTCGGCCGTGTCCACATGTATCGGGACGTCCACCGCGGCGGCCCGTACGGTCTCCACCAGCTCGGGCGAGGTGACGACGGCGGACGCGCCGCTGTCGAGCAGGATGTGCCGCAGCTCCTCGGCCCCCACCAGGAAGACCACGGGCGTGACCACCGCGCCCGCCGCCCACAACGCCTGGTAGACGATCGGGACCTCGGGGGAGGTCGCCATCATCACGACCACCCGGTCGCCCGGCCGGACCCCGGCCTCGACGAACCCGCCGCACATCCGGCGCGCGCGTCCGGCCAGCGCGTGGCTGCGGTGCCAGACCCCTTCGTAGAACACCGAGTCGTGGTCGTCGAAGCGGTTCCATGACTCCTCGGCCAGCTGGCCCAGCGTTTGCTCGGTCACATGCACAACCTGATCGGAGGCGCCGCGCGCAGTCAACCCTGAACGTTCCCATGTCGGCCCTTGACTGACGATTGTGGACGATGCTCTCATGCCGAGTAAATGTCCAATATCGGCCTAGAAGGTCATTCGAGTTTTCGGGTGGCGCTAGATCGTGTATTGGTGGGATAACTAGGGTTCCGTGCTACCAGATGGCCTGTCGCGGTTCTTGTCACCGGCCCGTCGCCCAGAGCAATGGAGGACATGATCGACATGCGCGCGCCGGCGGCCGTGGCCGCGAGCTTCGCGAGGAATGCCTGGTCAGAGCGGTGGCTGCCAGGCGGCGCACGGTCAATCCATAAGCCGGGGAAACAAGTCGCCGGACAAAAAAGTTCGCGAAAGACATTTTCCACAGTCAACGTCCCAGTCAGGCCCGAGGTGACTTCGTGATCGACACGCCTGAAGCAGGCGAGAGCGACCTCGACGACAAAACGCTCACCGAGCTTGTCATCGCCATCAACGAGCAGCTCCGGCCTCTGGTCGTCCCGGTGGCCCGCGACCTCGACCGGCGCGCGGCCGACACCCTGCTGCGCTCCTACCTGGAGCCCGCCGGCTTCGCCGACGCGGTGCGCCGGCTGTCCATGCGGCATCTGCTCGTCCTGGTGGGGGAGGCGGACCTGGGCAAGCGGCTCGGCGCCATCGCCCTGCTGTCGCGCATGTCGCTGGCCGAGGGCAGGATCACCGTGCTCTCGCCGACCGGCAGCGCCGCCGACCTGCTCGCCAGGACCGAGTACGGGCCGGGGCGGGCGTACCTGCTGCACGACTGGATCGCCGGCAGCCCCGACCCCGGCGAGCTGCTCGACCTGGCCCGCAAGCTCGCCGAGCTGGGGTCGTACCTGGTGATCACCCGGAACGGCGTCCCGTCGCAGGCGGTCGAGGTGGAGCAGCCGTGGTGCGCGCCCGACCCCGGCGAGCTGTTCGACCTGTACCTGAGCGCGTTCGGCGGCCGGAGCGCCCCGGCCGGGGCCGCCACCGCCCGGGTCCGCGCGCTGGCGCTGCGCACGCCCGCCGAGGTCGTCCGCCTGGCCACGCGCCTGGTGCGGGACGACGAGCCCGCGGGCGAGGAGGTGGCCGCCTGGTTCGACACCAAGCCGCCGATGCACGAGGTGCGGGCGGTGGCGGCGCTCGCGTTCGCGCACGGGCTGCCCGAGCCGGAGTTCGCCCGCCGGCTGGCCGCGTTCGAGCGGAGCCGGGAGACCCACGAGCCGGGGCCGGGGCCGACCGGCGCGCCGCACTCGCTGATCGCCGTGCGGGACGGTCTGGTCGTCTTCCGCGTCCCGGACCACCGCGCCCAGGTGCTCGGCGAGCTGGTCGCCCGGTACGGCTACTGGCTGTGGCAGCCGCTGCGCGAGTGGGTGCGCTCGCTGGCCCTCCAGGGGGACGACGTGCGCGCGCGGGCGGCCGAGGGCGTGGCGTTGCTGGCCGCCTGGTCGTTCAGGGAGGCGCGGCAGGAGTTCCTGGAGGTGTGGGCCCGGGGGCGGGCGGGCGAACGGCTGGCGGCGGGCGGTGCGCTGTCGTACATGTGCGCCGACGACGCCCTCGCCCCCGAGGCCCTGCGCCTGGCGCTCACCTGGGCCCGCGACCCGGCCGACCCGCGGGCGGCCGCGGCGGTCGCCGGGCTGTGCGGCGGGCTGTCCCTGCGCTACCCGGCCGACGCGGCGGCCCACCTGCGCCGCCTGGCCGCCGGGGACGGCCCCGCGGCCCGGCTCGCGGCCCACGCGCTCACCCGCCACCCCTGACCCGGACGCGGGCCGGGAAGCCAGGTCAGAGGCCGGCGACGCCGGTGATGCGGTGGAGGGCGAAGCGGTGGACGGCCGCCCTGGTCTCGTCGTACGCGGTCAGGTAGCCGCCCTCCATCCGGGCCGGCTCCAGGATGCGCGAGGTGGCGTTGCCCTGCGAGTCGAGGTAACCGATCCACACCCGTACGCCCTGCTTGATGGCGTCCTGGAGGGCCGAGATCGTGGCGGTGGCGGGGCCACGGGGCACCGCGCCGCCAGGGGCGTCGACCGGCTCGCGCCGCGCCAGGTGAGCCGCGTCGCCCGCGCGCAGCGCGCGGACGGCCGCCGAGGCCACCTCGGGATCGAGCCCGCTGACCGAGGCCACGGCGCGTACGGGCGCCACCCCCTCGGTGCGCCTGCTGTCGAGCTGGGAGATGATCACGTCGCCGTCGAGCGACTCGGCGACCGGCGCGTACCCCATGGCCCGCAGCGAGTCCACCAGCGCCGCCCTGGACGAGCGCGAGGCGATCACCGTGGGGGCCAGCCGGCGCAGGCGCAGCGCGGCGGCGCGGCGGTCGGCGGTGATCTGGTCGAGCAGCGCCGGATCGTCGCACCGGACGTAGGCGCTGGCCGTGCCCACCCGGATCCGCCCGTGCCGCCGCGCCACGTCCGTCACCAGGTACGACAGGGCCTGCGGCACCGGCGTGGCCGAATGGCGGGCCAGCATCGCCAGCAGCTCCTCGCCGCCGTGCCCGGCGTCGAGCGCCCGCCGGATCGAGCCCTCGCCGAACCGGTAGACGGTCGCCCCGCCCTTGGACTCGACGTCGGCGGTGAGCGTCATCCAGCGGTTGAGCTCGCTGGTCAGCGGCCCGGGGGCGACGGCGGTGAGGTCGGCCTGCAGCAGCACGTGGTCGACCGGCTCGGGCAGCAGCGGCGCGAGCAGGCCGGCCGCGTCGCCGCCGTCGAGCAGCGCCCGTCCGTGGCCGGACAGCGTGCCGAGCCCGGTCACGCCGATCTGCTCGGCCTCGCGCAGCGCGAACTCGGTGAGCTGCTCGCGCAGCGGCCCGCGCCGGCGCGGCTGCTCCCAGGCCAATCGTTCGAGCACCGAGTCGCGGTCGGGCGCGAGGCCCGGCGCGGCGGCCAGCACGCCGAGGGCCGCCGTGCGCACCCCCGGCGCGGAGGCCCGGCGCAGGTCGGTGTGCAGGGCGTTGAGCGGCCGGTCGCGGTCGTCGCGCTCGCCGACCAGGCCGGGCACGCGGTCCATGTGCAGCCAGGCCGCGGCGAGCGTCACCCAGCGGTCGGCGGTGGCCCTGACCCGCCACAGGTCGTAGCCGGAGGTCGGCAGCCACTCGCCGTCGACGCCGCCGCCCGCGGCGACCAGCCCCGCCGCGTGCGCCACCTCGACGACCAGCGCCGCCGCCCATTCGGGCAGGTCGAGGTCGGTCGCGGTGCGCTTCATGTCGCGTACGCCGAGCCCGCCGGTGCGCAGCACCCCCGGCGGATCGATGCTCCACCGCTCGCACAGCTCCTCCACGGACCTGACGAACGAGAACGCCTGGCCCGCCGCCGTGCGGTCGGCCAGCTCGCGGTCGCGCGCGGCCCCGCCCAGCGCGGGCGGCACGGCGAGCAGGTCACGGTGGACGCGCCCGCCGCGCAGGTGCAGGCCCACCTCGCGGGGCAGCGTCACGCTCTCCTCGCCGGTGGCCGCGAGCAGCCCGCGCGCCAGCAGCTCCTCGATGGGCGAACGGGCCGAGGCCACGCGCACCTCGCGCCTGGCGTTGGGCACCCGTCCGGTCGGCGGCCCCCACACGAGCTGGTCGAGCGCGCCCCTGGCCTCGGGCGAGACCGCCGCCACCAGGGCCTCGGGCGCGGACAGCGCGGCGGCCAGCCGCTCCTTGCCGGGCCCGTCGGTGCCGGGGGCGACGTCGTCGGCCATCTCGTCGAGCTGCTCGGGCGGGTGGTGCCGGAACACGTCGACGACCCTGGGGCCGAGCCCGGCGGGCTCCTCCAGGACCTTGCGCACGCCCGGTCCGAGGTCGAGCGCGTTGTCGGGGCCGAAGACCAGCGCCAGGTCACGCAGCCGGTCGAGGGCCGCGGTCAGCGCGGGCTCGGGCCTGCCCGCCGCCAGCGCCCGCCCGATCAGGCCGCGCAGCGCCGCCTTCGTCACCGGCCCGTCCTGTACGGCCAGCGTCTCGACGACGGCCAGCGTGAACCGGTCGAGCCGGTCGAGCACCCTGCCGATCGCCGAAGGGCTGGCGGCCCGCGCGGCCAGCCCTTCCAGATGCGCGGGCACCGGAGTGATCAACTCAGGCCGCGCGGAGACGAGCGCCCGAAGCTGTTCGTCGGTGCGCCCCCTGATCCACTCCGTGAACTCCATCGTTGCCATGGTATGTCCCGCCTGATCGGGGCAGCATTGCCAGACGTGATGGAGCGCGCGGACCAAATGGTGCTGAACTACGTCAGCAGGGCGGCCGACGCGGCGCACGGCGTGCTCAGGCCCGACCAGCGGCTCGACTTCGCCCGGCGGCTGCGGGCCAGGATCGAGGCGGAGCGGCGGGGCAGCCAGGACGCCCGGGACGTCGCCAAGGTGCTGACGCGCTTCGGCGACCCGGTGGCCCTGGTGGAACGCGAGGCCCGCCGCCTGGCCAACCCAACCGCGGCCCTCACCGACCCAGCCATCGGCCCGCCCGCCGACCAGCCCGCCGACCAGCCCGCCGACCAGCCCGCCGAACGGCGCGGCGAGTCCGCGCCGAGGACGTCCGCCGGGCCGCGGCCCACCCTGCGCCTCCCGGCCGTCCGGCCCGGGACCGGTCCGGCGGCGACCGGCCGCAGGGGCGCCGGGAGCGTGGTCAGGGGGCGGCCGGGCGACCTCGCCGCCCTCGTGGTGCTGGCGCTGGCCGCGCTGCTGGTGCCGGTGGGGCTGCCGGCCGTGGCGATCTTCCAGGTGCCGGTGCTGGTGTGGGCGGCGGGGGCGGCGGCCGTGCTGTTCAGCGACACGTGGACGGCGGGCGACAAGCTGGCCGGGGCCGGGGCGCCGCTGTTCGGCTACACGGTCGGCGGCGTGCTCGTCGGGGGGTTCCAGGCGGCCGAGCCGGGGCCGGCGGCGTTCGTCGCCCGGTTCTTCGAGGTCAGCGGGGTCATGTTCATGATCGGTACGGCCCTGGGCGTCGCCTGGCTGGCCTACCGGCTGCTCGACGTCAGCTGACCGGCGCGGGGCTGGGGAGCAGTCCGACGGCCAGACGTACCCAGGCGGCGACGAACTGGTCCTTCTCCGCGTGGCCCGGCATCTCGCCCACGGTCTCCTGGAACAGCCGGTAGTGGACCACCGAGCCGCCGAGCACCGCGGCGATGCCCGTCCAGTCGACCTTGGCGTCGGCGTACTCGGGCTGGGCGCGGAACCAGGTGGTGATCGCGTCGAACATGGGCTGCAGCAGCCCCTCGCGGACCACCGCGACCAGCTCGGGGAACTGGCTCAGGTCCCGGAAGAACACCCGGGTGAGCTCCGACTCCTCCCGCACCTTGGCCAGGCCCGCCCGGCACAGCAGCGACAGGCGGTCCTCCAGGCCGGCGGCGGCCTCCATGGTGCTCAGCTCGGCCAGGCTCTCGGCGACCTGGCTCCTGGTGCGGGCGGCATGCTCGTTGATCGCCGCCGCGAGCACCTCGTACTTGGACTTGAAGTGCCTGTAGAGCCCGCCCGCGCCCGGGGAGAGCCCTGAGGCGGCCTCGATCTCGGCCACGGAGGTGGCGGCGTAGCCACGCTCGGCGAACAGCCGCAGGGCCTCGTCGATGATCCGCTCACGGGTCGATCTGGTCATGTCTGTGCAGATACCTCCGCAACGAGAGTAGTCGTCAGGGCGCGGTGCGCCTGACCAGGCCAGCCAGCGCCGAACCGGCCACGAGCCACACCAGCGCGGCCAGCCCGTCGTTGACGAGCGTGGTCCAGCGCGGGTCGGCGAGCTGGAACAGGCCGGCCAGGCCCAGCGAGAGCCCCGAGGCCAGCGACTCGACGAGCTGGTACCAGCCGTTGGCCGGATTGGCCCGGAACACCGTGAAGACGCCGTGCAGCGCCAAGGAGAGCGCCGCCAGCCTGGACGCGAGCCGCACCGCGTACGCCACGAGCGACACGACCCGCCGCCAGGCCGTCACCGGCGTGCCGCGCGGCCGGGCGGGCCGATGGGGACGGGGAGCGGCGGCGACGAGCCGGTCTTCCGTGCCGGGCGTGCGGGGGGTCTCTGACACGGTCACTCCTCTCCGATAAGTAATTCCTTTCTGCCCATTCCCAGAGTCCCACAACAAGGGTCGTTACCGACGTGGATGCGGCGTTTGGCATCCTGCACGGGTGACTACCTCAGTGGGTTTCGACCTGGACATGACATTGGCCGACACGCGATCAGGCATCGCGGCCGTTTACGACGAGCTGTCAAGCCGTTTGGGCGTGCACATCGACAGCGGTGAGATCGTCACCCGGCTGGGGCCGCCGCTGGAGTACGAGCTGGCCAACTGGATGCCGGCGGAGGCCATTCCCGCGGCCGCCGAGCTGTTCCGGGAGATCTATCCCGCGGTGGGCGTTCCGGTGCACACCGCGATGGCGGGCGCGTACGAGGCCATCGCCGCCGTACGGGCCCGCGGCGGCCGGGTGATCGTGGTGACGGGCAAGAACCCGCGCGACGCCGCCGGCACCGTCGAACTGCTCGGGCTGGCCGTGGACGAAGTGGTCGGATCGGTGTTCGGCGCCGCCAAGGGAACGGCACTCGCGCGCTTCGGCGCGGCGGCTTATGTTGGTGACCATGTCGCCGACATCGAGGCGGCACGCGCGGGCGGCGCCATGAGCGTGACCGTCGCGACGGGCCCTTACACGGTGGGAGAGCTGCGTGAGCACGGAGCCGATGTGGCGCTCGCCGACCTGACCGAATTCGCCGACTGGTTCGCCGGATGGCGTGCGCGCGACGAACTACGGTAATTGCCGGGCATTTTCCCGGTCGCCTCCGCGCGCTTCGGGGCATAACCTACATCCATTCATCCTTTTCGACTGTTTGAACGAGGTCCTCCTGTGCCGAGTGGCAAGGTCAAGTGGTACGACGCCGACAAGGGTTTCGGCTTCCTCACCCGTGACGACGGCGGTGAGGTCTTCGTGCATTCCTCCGCGCTTCCCACAAACGCCGGCCCGCTCAAACCAGGCCAGAAGGTGGAGTTCGGCGTGGCCGAGGGCCGCCGGGGCCAGCAGGCGCTGTCGGTCCGGATCCTGGACCAGCCGCCGACCCTGGCCAAGACGAAGCCCAAGGGCAAGCGGAAGACGCCCGACGAGATGGTCGTCATCGTCGAAGACCTGATCAAGCTGCTCGACGGCGTCTCCACCTCCTACCAGCGGGGCAAGCACCCCGAGGCGGCGCACGCCAAGAAGATCGCCCAAGTGCTCAGGGCCGTCGCGGACGACCTCGACGCCTAACCGCCCGGGTTCGTCAGGGGTTTGGTGCGGTCGAGGGTCTCGGTCCGTTGCTGATCGGGGTCCTCGGCCCGCTGCCCGGCCAGCTTGGCCTCGGCCGCCCGCACCCGTCCCCGCCTGGTGACCAGCAGCCAGCCGAGCGCGCCGGTCAGCGCGACCGCCGGCGCGACGAAGCCGGCCAGGGAGCTGCGGGTCAGCGACAACACCAGCCCGAGCAGGCCGCCGAACACCCAGGCGAACTGCAGCACCGCCTCCACCACCCCGAACGTGGACGAGCGCACCTCCTCGCCGATCTCCCGCTGCACGATCGCGTCGAGCGCGAGCTTGCCCAGCTCCTGGGCGAACGCGGTGACCAGCGAGACCGCCAGCGCGGTCCACAGGCCGAACAGGACGGCCGTGGCGATCGTGGTCGCGGCCGTCACCGCCAGCGTGACCAGCACGATCACCTGGGGGGAGTGGTTGCGCGTCCAGTTGGCGATCGCGGCCCCGGCCAGGCCGCCCAGCCCGGCGGCCAGGGCGAGCAGCGCGATCGTCCTCGGCACGTCGAAGAACGAGGCGGCCGCCGCCGGCGCGGCCAGCCACGGCACCGCTTTGTCCTGGACCAGGAAGAGCAGGAAGAACACCAGGAAACCGGAGAAGATCCGGAGCGCCACGTTCGCCCAGACCGCCTCGGCCACGGCCGGGCCCACCTTGAGCAGGGTGCGCC
This sequence comes from Nonomuraea sp. NPDC004702, assembly GCF_053601695.1. NCBI lineage: Bacteria > Bacillati > Actinomycetota > Actinomycetes > Streptosporangiales > Streptosporangiaceae > Nonomuraea > Nonomuraea sp. NPDC004702. The sequence continues at coordinate 66,545 of NZ_JBSGCE010000033.1, read as the reverse complement.
AGCGCGGCGCCACGCCCTCCTCCTCCTGGTCGGGCGAGTCGACGTGCCGCGGCAGGCGTACGGCGGCGACGCCGAGCAGCAGGAAGGCCGGCATGGCCACGCGCAGCACCACGGCGCTGCCCAGCCACGCGGTCAGGCCCGCCCCGACCGGCACCGCCACCCCGGCCGCCACCAGCGTGAACAGCGCCACCCGCGCGTTGGCCGAGACCAGGGTGATGTCGGCGGGCAGCACGCTCGGCATGATCGCCGCCCTGGACACGTTGTACGCCTTCGACAACACCAGCACGCCCAGCGCGCCGATGAACAGCGTCGGCAGGTCGCCCGCCCCCACGGCGGCGGCCATGGCGAAGCAGAGCAGCCCCCGGCCGAACAGCGTGCCGGCCATCACGTAGCGGCGCCCCGACCTGAACCGGTCGAGGATCGGCCCCACGAACGGCGCGAGCAGCCCGAACGGCAACATCGTGATGACCAGGTAGAGCGCGACCGACCCGCGTGCCTCGCCGACCGGCACGCCGAAGAACACCGTGCTGGCCAGGGCCACCGTGACCAGCGCGTCGGCGGCGCTGTTGCCGGCCGACAGCTCGATCAGCCGGCCGAGCCCGGTACGGCCCGCGCCGCCCGCGTACGTCAGCTTCCTGGTCGCCCTGCCCGCCTTGCGCGCCCCCCTGGCCGTGGCGCGGCCGGCCCGGACGGCGCCGCTCGCGGTGGCCCGGCCCGCGCGCACGCCGGCGCGCCCCGCGCCGCCGATGGCCTGGCCCATCCGCCGCGAGATGTCCCGAGCCTGCTCCCAGCCACCCCCCACGCCTACCAGTCTTACCCGATTCACCCCTCTTCTCAGCTTCGGATCGGCGGTTGTGGGTCTGCCAGGTCCGCCTATGGGTGAGAATGAAGTGTGAGCGAACAGCACCTTCAGGCGGAGGCGGCCCGATGAGCCGCACCCGGGCCCGCGTCCCCGCTCCCGACCAGGCCTGCGTCGCCGCAGTCGATCTGGCGCGCGCCGCGGCGCAGGAGCTGGCGCACCCGGGCGAGGCCGGCGAGCACCTCGGCTTCGAGAGCGAGGGCGACCGGATCGTCACCCACTACTTCGCCTGCCTCGACCGGGCCTATCGCGGCTGGCGGTGGGCCGTCACGGTCACCCGCGCCTCGCGCGCGAAGAAGGTCACGGTCAGCGAGGCCGTGCTGCTGCCCGGCTCGGGGGCGCTGCTCGCCCCCGAGTGGCTGCCGTGGAGCGAGCGGCTGCGGCCGGGCGACCTGGGCGTCGGCGACCTGCTGCCGACCCCCGACGACGACGACAGGCTGGCGCCCGGTTTCACCGAGCTCGACGAAGATGCCGACCGTCAGATGGTTTTCGAGTACGGCCTGGGCCGAGCCCGTGTGCTCTCGGCCATCGGCAGAGACCGGGCTGCCAGACGCTGGCACGCGGGCGAGCACGGGCCGCACACTCCGATCGCACACGCCGCGCCCGCGCAGTGTTCCACCTGCGGGTTCTACTGGCTGCTCTCCGGTGAGCTGCGGCTGTCGTTCGGCGTCTGCGCCAACGAGTACGCCCCCGACGACGGCAAGGTCGTCGCCGCCGACCACGGCTGCGGCGCCCACTCGGAGGCGGCCGTGCTGCCCCCGCCGGTCGAGCAGGCCATCCCGATCCTCGACGACCTGGGTTACGACCTGATCGAGGAGGAAGAGGGCTCGGTGGACGGATCCGCCACCGAGGAGCTCGGCCACTCCTGACCGGAGCACGGGCGCGAGCGCGGGCACGGCGGTTTCGTCGGTCAGGGGGGCTAACCTACCCTGGCCCCTCTTCACTCGACCAGGATCGTGATCGATGACCGACACCTTTGGCACTGACCGGATGCGAGCCGCCGTCCTCTCCGCCTGGACGGCCTCGCCCGCCCGCTTCCGCGAGGACGCCAACGCCGAGGAGGACTTCGCGCTCGGCGGCTACCGCGACCGGCTGATCGTCGAGCTCGCCCAGAACGCCGCCGACGCGGCGCTGCGCGCGGGGGTGCCAGGGGTGTTGCGGCTGACGTTGCGCGGCGACGTGCTGACGGCCGCCAACACCGGCGCCCCGCTCGACGCTACCGGCGTGGAGGGCCTGTCCACGTTGCGCGTGTCGGGCAAGCGCGACGAGATCGGCGCGGCCGGCCGGTTCGGCGTGGGCTTCGCGGCCGTCGTCTCCGTCTGCGACGAGCCGGCCATCGGCTCGCGCGGCGGCGGCTCGGTGCGCTGGTCGCGGGCCGGCACGTCCGAGCTGGTCGCGGGCATCCCCGTGCTGGCGGGCGAGCTGGCCGACCGGGCGGGCCACGTGCCGCTGCTCAGGCTGCCGTTCGACGCGCCGCCGCTGGAGGTGCCGGGCGGGTTCGACACGCTCGTCCGGCTGCCGCTGCGCGACGCCGCGGCGGTCGACGCCGTCCGCGCCATGCTGGCCGAGACCAGCCCGGCGCTGCTGCTCGGCCTGCCCGCGCTGGAGGCCATCGAGATCGACCTCGACGGCGCCACCCGCACGGTCGTGGCCGACGGCTGGCACGTCGTGTCGGACTCCGGCGAGTTCACCCCCGACGAGGTCGCCAGGCTGTTCGCCGACCGGCCCACCGAGGAGCGGGCGCGGCCCTTCTGGTCGCTGCGCTGGGCGGTGCCCGTCACCGGCACCGGCGAGCCCGGCCCGCTGCCCGCCGCCGTGCCGCCCGTCGTGCACGCCCCGACGCCGAGCGACGAGCCCATCGACCTGCCCGCGCTGCTGATCGCGTCCTTCCCGATGGCCACCGACCGACGGCACGTCGCCAAGGGGCCGCTCACCGACTTCCTGGTCGAGCGGGCAGCCGACGCCTACGTCCGGCTGCTGGGCGAGCTGCCTCGCACGTCCAGGCTGCTCGACCTGGTGCCGTCGCTCATGGGCAAGGGCGAGCTCGACGCGCGCGTCCGGCGGGCCGTGCTCGAACGCCTGCCGTCCGCGCCGCTGCTGCCGGCGTTGTCGGCGCCCGCGCCCGCGGTCCAGACTCCCTCCTTCGCCGAGGCCGAGGTCTACGAGCCCGACGCCGAGTGGCGGGTCGAGCATCCGGCGCGCGAGCCCGAGGGCGACGGCTGGGTGGTCGCGGGCCGGGAGGCGGCCGTCGTGGCCGGGGCCACCGCCGAGCTGCTCGACACCGTGGCCGACTTCGTGCCGGGGCTGCTGCCCGCCGGATGGCCGGCCAGGCATCCGGCCATGGTCGCCCTGGGCGTGCGCCGGGTGGAGCTGGCCGACGTGGTCGACCTGCTGTCCGGGGAGGCCGTGGAGGCGCGTGAGCCGTCCTGGTGGCGCTCCCTGTACGCGGTGCTGCCCGCCGACGACCCCGAGTCGCTGGGCGCGCTGCCGGTGCCGCTGACCGACGGCCGTGTGGTGCGCGGCCCGCGCGGCACGCTGATCCTCACCGACGGCGGCGCCGACCTCGACCTCACCCCGCTCGGGCTGCGCATCGTGCATCCGGAGGCGGCCCATCCGGCGCTGCTGCGGCTGGGCGCCGCCGAGGCCACCCCGCGCACGGTGCTCGAAGACCCGCTGACCAAGGCGGCCGTCGCGCAGTCGCTCGACAGCGCCGACCCCGAGCCGGTCGCGCGGGCGGTGTTGTCGCTGGTGGCGGCGTCCGGGCTGGTTCCCGGCGAGGCGCCGTGGCTGGCCGAGCTGGCGCTGCGCGGCGCCGACGGCGAGCTCTACGCGGCCGGTGAGCTGATGCTCGCCGACGGCGCCCTGGCCGGGCTGCTGGCCCCCGACACCCACCTCGGCGTGGCCGCGCCCGAGCTGGAGGAGACCTACGGGGCGCGGGTGCTGGCGGCGGCGGGCGTGCTCGACGGGTTCGCCGTCGCCCACGACTCCGACGTGCTGCTCGACCCCGACGACTGCGACCACGACCTCGACGGCGAGACCGACTGGCTCGACCACGTGCTCGACCTGCTGCCCGACCTCGCGGTGCCGCCGGTGGTGGCCGAGTTCGCGGCGGTGCGCGACCTTGAGCTGGTGGCCGACTGGGAAGCCGCGCTGCCGCTGCTGACCCGGCCGCCGCTGCGGGCCGCGCTGCACCCGCTGCGCGTCGAGGGCGTGGAGGTGCCCTCCTACACCGCGTGGTGGCTGGCCAACCATCCGGTGCTCGGCGGCCGCAAGCCGCTTGAGCTGCGGCTGCCCGGCGCCGACCCGCTGCTGCAGGGCCTCTACGCCGACGCGCCGGCCGGGCTCGACGAGGCGGCGCTGTCGATGCTCGGCGTGCGCACCACGCTGGCCGAGCTGCTGGCCGCCCACGGCGGCCCGGAGGAGCTGCTGGAGCTGATGGCCGACCCGGCGATCGAGGTCGACCGGGCGCAGCTGCGGGCGTTGTGGATCGCGCTGGCCGCCGTCGATCCGGCCCGGGTCGAGCCGCCCTCGCGGGTGCGCGCGGTGCTCGGCGGCGACATCGTGGTGGCCGCCGCCGAGGACGCCGTGGTGGTCGAGGCCCCCGACCTGCTGCAGCTCGTCACCGATCGGCCGCTGGTGCTGGCCTCCTACGACCTGGCCGAGGCGCTGTCGGAGCTGCTCGACCTGCCGCTGGCCGGTGAGCTGGCCAGCGGTGAGGTGACCTCGCAGGGCGAGGTGCGCGCGGTGCCGCCGCAGGTGCGCTCGCTGCTGCCCACTGCGCCCGAGACGTACGTCGAGCACGAGAAGCTGCTGGTCGACGGCGTCGCCTGCACGTGGCGGTTCTTCGAGGGCGCGGTCCACTGCACCGGCGTCGACGGGCTGGCCCGCGGGCTGGCCTGGGCCACGGGCCAGTGGAACGACCGGCTGGCCGTGGCCGCGCTGCTGCGCGACCCGGAGGCGGTGCCGCTGCTGCTGGCCGAGGCCGACCTGTCCTGAGACCGGCGGGCCGCCTCCCGTCGCGGGGGCGGCCCGCCGCGGTCAGGCCGCGCAGGTGGCGCCCGCTTCCGGCGCTTTCCCGGTCAGGCCGCGCAGGTGGTGCCGGCCGCCGGCACCTTGCCGTTCAGCAGGTACGCGTCCACCGTGCGCGTCACGCACCCGTCGCCGCTCAGGTAGGCGCCGTGGCCCTCGCCCTCGTACGTCATGAGCACGCCGGTCTTGAGCTTGGCGTTGAGCCCGGTGGCCCACTCGTACGGCGTGGCCGGGTCGCCCTTGCCGCCGATGACCACGATGGGCGCCGAGCCGGTGGCGTCGATGCGCTTGGCCGCGTCGTCGCCGGGGGTGGGCCAGTGGCCGCAGGCGGTGGCGGTGCCGTCCGCCGACAGGATGGGGAAGATCTTCTTGATCTTGTCGTCCACCCGGGCCATGTCGGCGGCGGTCGGGCGTTCGGTGGTGTCGGCGCAGGTGATGGCCTGCAGGCTGGTCATCATGGTGGAGTAGGTGCCGTCGGGCCGCCGTCCGGTGTAGGCGTCGGCCAGGGCGAGCAGGGTGGCGCCGTCGCCCTTGATCCCGGCCGCGGCGGCCTGCTCCAGCACCGGCCAGGCGGACTTGGCGTACAGCGGGGTGATGACGGCGAGCTGGGCCAGGCCGTAGGTGAGCTGCCGGTCGCCGACCTTGAGCGGCTTGCTCCTGAGCCCGTCGAGCAGCTTCTCGACGGCGCTCTTCACGGCGGCCGGGTCCTGGCCGAGGTCGCAGGTCTGGGCCACGCAGTCCTTGGCGAACGCCTCGAAGGCGTGGGCGAAGCCGGTGGCCTGGGTGACGGCGCGCTGCTCGAAGGTGACCGTGGGGTCGAAGGCGCCGTCGAGGACGAAACGGCCGACGTTGGCGGGGAAGCGGGTGGCGTAGACGGCGCCGAGGTGGGTGCCGTAGGAGAAGCCGAAGTAGTTGAGCCGCCGGTCGCCGAGCGCGGCCCTGATGCGGTCGAGGTCCTGGGCGGCGTTCACGGTGCCCACGTGGGGCAGGATCTTGCCCGAGTCCTTCTCGCAGGCGGCGGCGAACTTCTTCGACATGGCCTCGCCGTCGGCCCCCGCGGGCGCGGCAAGGAGGGCGTCGAGCTCGCCGCCGCACCTGACGCCCGCGCTGCGGTCGACGCCGCGGGGGTCGAAGCTGACGAGGTCGTAGCGCGTGCCCAGGCTGCCGAACGCCTTCGCGGCCTGGGCCAGCGTGTCGACGCCCGACCCGCCGGGCCCGCCGAAGTTGAAGACCAGCGAGCCGAGCGGGTCGCCGTCGGCCTTGATCCGGATCAGCGCCAGGTCGATCTTCTGGCCGCCGGGGTCGCCGTAGTCGAGCGGCACCGGTACGGTCCCGCACTGGACGGCCTCGTCCTCCGGCAGCGGCTTGCCGTCGGGCCCGGTCAGCCCGGTGCACGGGCTCCAGGCGACGGTGCCCTTGCCGGGCCCGGCCTGCTTCGCGGGCTCACCTGTGGTGCCGCAACCGGCGAGGACGGCGGCGCCCAGCAGGATCGTCAACATCGCCTTCTTCATGCTGACCAGCCTGCCGGGACGGTGTCCGCCCAGGTAGTGGAGGGAGACATGGGTTCCTGATGACTTCGGAGATGTCCGGAAGATGATGAATGTCAACCCCGGCGCGGGCGGCTGACGAACCACATGCCGAAGAGGCCGAAGCCGACCCCGGTGGCGCAGGTCCAGATCCACCACGTGTTCTCGGGGGCCGGGCGGAAGATCAGCAGGACGATCAGGGCGACGGCCCACAGGGCGGTGCCGGCCCCGACGGCGGCCGTGTCGTTGGTCTTGATCGGCTCGGGATCGGGGCGCCACTGCTGCTTCACGTGTCCAGCCTAGCTTCCAATCGGGTCTCGATCCGATTGCGGACACTTTTCCCAGCTCACCACTACTGTCACTCTTCGGCGCGTGAGTGACATACGTAATGCAATAGACCGTTTCTTCGCAATCTCTGAACGAGGCTCGACGGTCTCCCGCGAGGTGCGCGGCGGCCTGGCCACGTTCTTCACGATGGCCTACATCGTGGTGCTGAACCCGATCATCCTCGCCTACGGCAAGGACATCGAGGGCCAGGTCATCGGTGACGGCACGACCCCGCAGGTGCCGCTGGTCGCCGCGGGCACGGCGTTCGTGGCCGGCGTCCTGACGATCATCATGGGCCTGGTCGGCCGGGTGCCGTTCGCGATGGCCGCCGGGCTCGGGCTGAACGCCTTCGTGACCTTCAACATCGCCACGATGATGACCTGGGAGGAGGCCATGGGCCTGGTCTTCCTCGAAGGCGTCATCATCGCGATCCTGGTGCTCACCGGCCTGCGGACGGCGGTGTTCCGCGCCATCCCGGCCCAGCTCAAGACCGCCATCAGCGTCGGCATCGGCCTGTTCATCGCGCTGATCGGCTTCGTGGACGCCGGTTTCGTGCGCAAGGCCGCGGGCACGCCGCTGGAGCTGGGCATCGGCGGCCAGCTCACCTCCTGGCCGGTGCTCGTGTTCATCGTGGGCCTGCTGGCCACGGCCGCCATGGTGGCGCGGAAGGTCAAGGGCGCGATCCTGATCGGCATCGTCGGCTCGACCGTGCTGGCGATCGTCGTCCAGACGCTGACCAAGCTGGACCGGGCCACGCCGGAGGCCCCCGGCGGCTGGCAGCTCAACGTCCCCGCCCTGCCCTCGGCCGACAAGATCTTCGGGTTCCACAACCCGCTGACGCTGTTCACGGAGTTCGACCCGATCGGCGCCTTCAGCCGGATCTCCGTGCTGCTGGCCGTGCTGTTCGTGTTCACCCTGCTCATCACCGACTTCTTCGACACGATGGGCACGATCGTCGGCGTCGGCCGCCAGGCGGGCCTGGTGCAGGCCGACGGCACGCTGCCGCGGACCAGGGAGATCCTGCTCGTCGACTCGATCGCCGCGGCGGCGGGCGGCGCCGGCTCGGTCTCGTCGAACACCACCTACATCGAGTCGGCCGCCGGCGTCGGGGAGGGCGCGCGGACCGGTCTGGCCAGCGTGGTCACCGGTGCGCTGTTCCTGATCGCCATCTTCTTCGCGCCGCTGGTCGCCGTCGTGCCTTACGAGGCCGCCACGCCCGCGCTGGTCGTCGTCGGCTTCCTCATGATGACCGCCATCCGCGACATCGACTGGGACGACTACGAGATCGCCATCCCGGCCTTCCTCACCATCGTCGTCATGCCGTTCACCTACTCCATCTCGAACGGCATCGGCGCCGGCTTCATCAGCTACGTGCTGGTCAAGGTCGTGCGGGGCAAGGCGCGCGAGGTCCACCCGCTCATGTGGGGCGTCACCGCGCTGTTCGTCCTGTACTTTGCGATCGGCCCGATCCGGGCCGCGATCGGTCTCTGACCTCGACGTCCAGGAGCCGCCCCGCGCATGTGGGGCGGCTTCGGGGTATCAAGGAGTGAGACGAACCTGACCTAGGGAAATATCTTGCCTTCGCATATAGTTAGCAAAGGTAATGAGACGTGCTAATGAACAACCAGCCCAAGATGGACCTGCGCAGCGACGCGGGCCTGGCCTCAGCCCTGCGCGTGTCGATGGCAAGGCTGACCAGGCGACTCCGGCGTCAGGCGGCGGCGCACTCGCTGACGCCCACCCAGTTCGCGACGCTCGCCGCCGTGGAACGGCATTCCGGGATAACCCCCGGCGAATTGGCCGAGCTAGAGAAGGTGCAACCGCCCTCGATGACGCGCGTGATCGCCGCGCTAGAGGAACGCGGCCTGGTCGCACGCACCCCGCACCCGACCGACCGGCGTCAGGTGACCGTGACCGTGACCGAGGCCGCCCAGACGTTGCTGAAGGAGGAACGCCGCCGCAAGGAGGCGTGGCTGACACAGCGGCTGAAGGAGCTCTCGCCGGAGGAGCGGTCGATCCTGCGGCAGGCGGCGCCGATCCTGGAGAAGCTCAGCAAGATATAGAGCCTGAGCAACCCAAGACCGGGATGTTCCGGTCGCTCAAGGTTCGCAACTATCGCATGTTCGCGGCAGGTGGCGCCGTCTCCAACGTCGGCACCTGGCTGCAGCGCACCGCCCAGGACTGGCTGGTGCTCGACCTGACCAAGGGCCCGCACGGCGTGGGCGGCAGCGCGGCGGCCCTCGGCCTGGCGACCGCCCTGCAGTTCCTGCCGATGTTGTTGTTCGGGCTCTTCGGCGGCGTGCTCGCCGACCGGTACCCCAAGCGGCCCATCCTCATCGCCGCCCAGTCGATGATGGCGGTGCTCGCGCTCACCATCGGCGTGCTGACCATGACCGGCGCCGCGCAGGTGTGGCACGTGTTCGTGATGGCGTTCCTGCTCGGCCTGATCTCCTGCGTGGAGGTGCCGACCAGGCAGGCGTTCGTGGTCGAGATGGTCGGACGGCAGGACCTGCCCAACGCCATCGCCCTGAACAGCTCCATCTTCAACCTCGCCCGCGTGGTGGGCCCCGCGCTGGCCGGCATCCTGATCTCCCTGCTGGGCGGCACCGGACCGATCTTCCTGATCAACGCGCTCACCTTCGGCGCGGTGATCTCCAGCCTGGTCTTCATGCGGAAGTCCGAGCTCAACCTGTCCGAGCCGGTGCCCAGGGCCAAGGGCCAGCTCAGGGAGGGCCTGCGGTACGTGCTGCGGCGCGAGGAACTTCTCATGCCGATACTGCTGATCGCCTTCGTGTCGATGTTCTCGCAGTCGTTCTCGATGTCGATCGCGCTGATGGCCCGCGAGGTGTTCGGCGCCGGGGCGTCGTCGTTCGGGCTGGCCTCCAGCATGTTCGCGGTGGGCGCGCTGGGCGGCGCGCTGCTGGCGGCGCGGCGGGCCAGACTCTCGCGCAAGGTGCTCTTCTCCGGGGCGATCGGGTTCGGGCTGTTCCAGGTGCTGACCGGGCTGGCCCCCTTCTACCCGGTCTATCTGCTGCTACTCGTCCCGACCGGCATCGCGTTGATCACCATCAACACGGCCGCGAACGCCAGCGTGCAGATCGCCACGTCCCCCGAGATGCGGGGCCGGGTCATGGGCATCTACATGCTGGTCTTCACCGGGGGAGCGCCCATCGGGGCGCCGCTGATCGGGTGGCTGTCGGAAGTGGGCGGGCCGCGTACGGGCGTGCTGCTGTCGGGCGTGCTCGTCCTGGTGGGCACCGGGCTCGCGGTGATGGTGACCAAGCTGATCGGCAACCGGATGGCCAGGCCGGCGCTGGCGATGGCGTGATCCGTCCCCGCCTGGGGACAATCGCATGACATGAGGCTCTTCGCGGCCGTGGTCCCGCCTGAGGAGGCGCTCGACGAGGTCGAGCGGGCCGTGGCGCCGTACGTCGGGCAGGTGCCGGGGCTGCGCTGGGCCGGCCGCCCCACCTGGCACGTCACGCTGGCCTTCTACGGCGAGGTGCCCGAACGGGCGCTGCCCGACCTCCAGGTGCGCCTGGAGCGGGCCGCCCACCGGCACACGGTGCTCGACGTGGCCCTCGCCGGGGCCGGGGCGTTCTCCTCGGCGCGGCGGGCCAGGGTGCTCTGGGCCGGGGTCGCGGGCGACCCCATGACCCGGCTGGCCGACTCGGCCCGCGCGGCCGGCCGCCGCGCGGGGGCCGTGCAGACCGACGAGAAACGGTTCCACGCCCATCTCACCCTGGCCAGGGCCCGGACGGACCTCGACCTCAGAGAGCTGGTGGAGTCGCTGGCCGGGTTCGCCGGGTCGCCGTGGCGGGCCGAGCGGCTGCACCTGTTCCGCAGCCACACCGGGCCTGCGGTGAGGTACGAGTCACTCGGCGATTGGGCGCTCGCACCGGTGAAGCAGGGCTAAGCTCCAGGGCGTGGACCGTCCTCGCCCCTGGCTGCTGCCCCTCGTGCTCGGCCTGCTGTTCCTGATCGTCCTTCTCGGCGCCCTGCTGACCTGAGCCGCCCCGAGCGGCCGGGCCCGCTGGTCGTGCCGGGCCCGGCCGGTCACGCCGTCACCAGGCGTAGTCCTCCGGGGCGGTGCGGTGGCCGGGGAAGATCTCGTCGAGGCGGGCCAGGGTGGCCTCGTCCAGCTGGATCTCCAGCGTGCGCATGCTGCCTTCGAGCTGCTCCAGCGTGCGCGGGCCGATGATCGGGGCGGTCACCGCGCGCTGCCGCAGCAGCCAGGCCAGCGCCACGTACGCCGGGTCCTCGCCCAGCTCGTCGCAGAGCTTCTCGTACGCCTCGATCTTGTCCCGGTGCTTGTCCAGCTCCCGCACCATGGTGTCGGAGGCGGACCGGCCCTTGTCGATCTTGCGCAGGACGCCGCCGAGCAGGCCGCCGGCCAGCGGGCTCCACGGGATCACGCCGATGCCGTAGTCCTCGCAGGCGGGCAGCACCTCCAGCTCCACCGCCCGGGTGAGCAGGTTGTAGTGGCTCTGCTCGCTGGTCAGCCCGAACGTGCCGCGCCGCGCCGCCGTCTCCTGGGCCTTGGCGATGTGCCAGCCCGCGAAGTTGGACGAGCCCACGTAGATGACCTTGCCCTGCTGCCGCAGGACCTCCATGGCCTCCCAGAACTCCTCGAACGGCGTGTTCCGGTCGACGTGGTGGGCCTGGTAGACGTCGATGTAGTCGGTCTGCATGCGCTTCAGCGAGGCGTCGCAGGCCCGGCGGATGTTCAGCGCCGACAGGCGGCGCTCGTTGGGCCAGTCGCCCATGTCGCCGTAGAGCTTGGTCGCGATGACCGTGCGCTCGCGCCGGCCGCCGCCCTGGGCGAACCAGCGGCCCAGGATGTTCTCCGTGATGCCCTCGCCCTTCTTCCAGCCGTAGACGTTCGCGGTGTCGAAGAAGTTGATGCCCAGGTCGTGGGCCTTGTCCATGATCGCGAAGGAGTCTTCCTCCGAGGTCAGCGGGCCGAAGTTCATCGTGCCGAGGCAGAGCGGGCTCACCTGGAGGCCGCTGCGTCCGAGGTTGACATAGTCCATGGGGTCCACACTAAGTACCTGGAGTGCGCTCCAGGCCATAGGGTGAGTTCATGATCTGCGCGGGGTCGTCGTGATCGCCCTGCTCCGCGCCGCGCTGCCGGTCTTCCTGGCGATGGTCACCGGCATGGCGGGCACGCTGGTGGTCACGTCCGTGCTGGGCAACCACGAGACGGTCGCGCTGGCCGCCTTCGCGGTGATGACCGCGGTGCTCAACCCGGCCACCGCCGCCGTGCAGGGCGCGCTGCGGGGGCTCGGGCCGTTCGTGGCGCCGTACCGGGACGATCCGGGCGCGGCGGTCCCTGTGGTACGGGACGCGCGCTGGCTGAGCCTGGTCACGGGCACGCTGGGGGCGCTCGCCGTGATCTGCGTGCCCGCGCTCGCGCGGATGAGCGGGGTGCCCGGCGAGGTGGTCGGCGAGCTGGGCCTGCTGCCCTGGTTCCTGGCCGCCTACCTGCTGGTCTTCGCCACGACCGGCGGCGCGAGCACGATCCTGGTGGCCCTCGGGCGCAGCCGCGACGTGTTGTGGCCCAGCCTCACCTTCGGCCTGCTGCTGAGCGTGCTGACCGCGGTGCTGGCGCCGCGGCTCGGCCTCGACGGCGTGGGCGTGGCCTGGGTGGTCGCCGGCGTGGTGGCCGCGGTCGTGGCGAGCCGCCTGCTGCGCCGGGCGCTCGGGCGGCCGATCGGTCAGGGGCGGCCCAGGGTGGCCGAGATCGTCCGGCTGGCCAGGGTCAGCGTGCCGCTGGCGGCGACCGTGCTGATCAAGTTCGGGGTGCTCGGCGTGGTCACGTTCGCCGCGGGCGCGACCGGCGCCCGCGACACCGCGGCGCACGCGGTGCTGACCACGCTCACCGGCCTCATCATGCTGGTCTCGCTGTCCGTCGCGCAGGCGTCGGTGCCCGAGGTGGCCCGCGCCGGCGACCCGGCCGGGGCGCGGCGGGCCAACCGCGCCGCCGCCCTGCTCGCCGTCGCCGGGACGCTGGCCGCGGCCCTGGTGCTGCTGCTGCTCGGCGAGCGGGTGCTCGGGCTGTTCACCGGCGACGCCGCCGTACGCGAGCGGGCCCTCGCGCTGCTGCCGCTGATGCTGGCGTCGTCGCTGGCCGACGCCGCGCAGGCGGTGCAGGGCATGGGGCTGACCGCGCTCAAGAGGTCCGGCGCGAGCCTGGCCTACTTCGTCCTCGGCTACGGCGTGCTCCTGGCGGCCGCCGTGCCGGTGGCGCGCACGTGGGGCATCACCGGGCTCTGGGTGGCCATGGCGGCGGCCAACGGCCTGCTCCTGGTGCTCCAGGGAGCCGGGTTCCGCCGTCACAGCGCCCGCGTGGGCACGGCCGAGGCGGTGGCCTGAGCGTCCCGGGCGCAGCCGTGGGGCATGATGGCGAGGTGGGGGATGTCGTGTTCCGGGTCCTGGCCGCCGTGGCGGCGACGTTCGCGCTGTCGGCGGCTCCGGCGTGGGCCGACGACGACGGGCCGGAGAAGCTGTTCACGTTCAAGGATCGGAACATCACCGAGTCGAGCGGCCTGGCCGTGTCGCCCACGCACGAGAACGTCTTCTACACCCACAACGACAGCTCCGCCGCCCCCGTGTTCTACGCGGTCGGCGCCGACGGGCGGACGAAGGCCACCTTCCACCTGCGTGGCGCCGAGGCCAGGGACTGGGAGGCCATGGCCGCGACCAGGGACCCGGACACCGGGCAGGGCACGCTCTGGTTCGCCGACATCGGCGACAACCTCGACGGCGCCTGGCCCGACGTGTCGATCTACAAGGTCGCCGAGCCGCGCACGCTCCGGGACGCCACGCTGCCGGCCACCCGCTACCGCTTCCGCTACGCCGGCGGCGGCCGCAACGCCGAGGGCATCATGATCAACCCGCGCACCGGCCGCCTGTACGTCGTGTCCAAGGAGTTCTCCGGGTCCGTCTACGCCGCGCCGAAGAAGCTCCGCACCGACAAGGTCAACATCCTGCGCCGGGTCGCCGCGGCCCCGATCATGGCCACGGACGCCGCCTACGCCCCCGACGGCTCCTCCTACGTCATCCGCACGTACTTCTCGGCCACCCTCTACCGCCCGTCGGGGGAGACCCTGGCCAGGGTGCCCATGCCGGAGCTGCGGCAGGCCGAGTCGATCGCCTACACCGCCGACGGCAAGGCCCTGCTGGTCGGCTCGGAGGGCCCGGACAGCCCGGTCTACCGGGTGCCGCTGCCCGAGCGCGCCCAGGCCACGCGCACCCCCACGCCGAAGCCCGTCGCCGCCCAGGAGAGCGCGCGGCCGTCCGACACCGGCGAGCCGAGCGGCCTGACCGCCAAAGACGTGCTGATCTGGCTGGCCGCGGCCGCGGGCGCGACCGGGGTGATCACCTTCATCGCGCGCCGCACCCGGTGAGCCGTCAGGGGTGACGCATGGTCGCGGTGAACATGTCGCCGCGCAGCGCGCGCTCGACCACCTCGATCGAGCGTGACAGGCGCACCAGCCGCGGCCCCTCCTCGCGGTAGGTGTCGAGCACGGCCTCGATGGCGTGCGGCGGCAGGTGGCCCTTGAGATCGATGGCCGCGCCGCGATAGCCCGCGCGGGCGGCCTCGACCGCCGACCGCACGTGATGCCTGGCCATGCTGGCCAGGGCCACCGGGTGCCGCCTCAGCACTTCGTAGGCCCGGTAGTCGGGCGGCACCGCGTCGAGCAGCCAGGCCACCGCCGAGGTCTCCCAGTCGGGGACGCTGGGCGGGCGGACCTCGGCGGGCCACTCTGGCGGGACGTACATGAAGGCCATCGTACTCATGTTCGATTCGCCCAGGTATGGCGGCAGGGCGGCCTTTACCAGGAAAATCAGGTGTGTGACGGAAAAGATCGGTGTCGTCGGCGCCGGGATCGTCGGACTGGCCGTGGCGCGCGAGCTGGCCGCCGCCCGCGGCGCCGAGGTGACCGTGCTGGACAAGGAGCCGCGCGTCGGCGCCCACCAGACCGGGCACAACAGCGGCGTCGTGCACGCCGGGATCTACTACCCGCCGGGGTCGCTCAAGGCCAGGCTGTGCCGGGAGGGCGTGGCGCTGCTCAAGGCGTACTGCGCCGAGCGCGAGCTGCCCTACCGGGAGGTCGGCAAGCTGGTCGTGGCGAGCACGCGGGCCGAGCGCGCGCCGCTGCGCGCGCTGGCCGAGCGGGCGCGGGCCAACGGCGTGCCGGGCGTCGCCGAGCTGGACGGCCTCGGCCTGCGCGAGATCGAGCCGCACGCGGTCGGCGTCGCCGCGATCCACTCGCCGCACACCGCCATCGCCGACTTCCCCGCCGTCGCCCGCGCGCTCGCCCTCGACGTGGCCAGGACGGGCGGCTCGGTCCGCCTGTCGCACCCCGTCCGGGCGATCCGCGAGACGTCGAGGGGCGTCGAGGTGCTGGCCGGGGGGCGGCGGTTCACCTTCGACCGGCTGGTGGTCTGCGGCGGCCTGGGCACGGACGCGGTCGCCAGGATGGCCGGGGCGGCGGGGGACGTGCGGATCGTGCCGTTCCGCGGCGAGTACTACGCGCTGGCGGGGGCGGCCAGGGAGCTGGTGCGCGGGCTGATCTACCCGGTGCCCGACCCGCGGTACCCGTTCCTGGGCGTGCATCTGACCCGGCACATCGACGACGAGGTCCTGGTGGGGCCGAACGCGGTGCTGGCCCTGGCCTACGAAGGCTACCGATGGCGAGATGTACGAAATTTCGGTCAAATTATGCGTTGGCCGGGGACACTTCGCATGGCTCGCACCCACTGGCGTACCGGGATCAAGGAGGTCTACGGCTCGCTCGTCAAGAGCGCGTTCGTCCGGGCCGCCCGGCGGTACGTGCCCGAGCTCACCGCCGCCGACCTCGTCAGGACCGGCGGCGGCGTACGCGCCCAGGCCGTCGCCAGGGACGGCCGGCTGGTGGACGACTTCGTGGTCGACGTCCACGGGAGCGTGGTGCTGGTCCGCAACGCGCCCTCGCCCGCGGCGACGTCAAGTCTGGCAATTGCCCGGCATATTGCCGGAATTGTTCCAGCACTCTCCCGATGAGGGCATCCTTGGAGGTGATGGAATCACGCCTGCTGATCGTCGAGGACGACCCCAACATCCTCGAACTCCTCGCCGCGAGCCTGAGGTTCGCGGGCTTCGACGTGACCACGGCCAAGAGCGGCCTCGACGCCGTCAACGCCGTGCAACGGCACCGGCCCGACCTCGTCGTGCTCGACGTCATGCTGCCCGACCTGGACGGGTTCGAGATCGTCCGCCGGATGCGGAGCGGCGGGCTGCACACGCCCGTGGTGTTCCTGACCGCCCGCGACGAGACCGAGGACAAGATCCGCGGGCTCACGATCGGCGGCGACGACTACGTCACCAAGCCGTTCAGCCTGGAGGAGGTCGTGGCCAGGATCCACGCGGTGCTCCGGCGCACGAGCGGGGACGCGCAGGCCGCGCCGCCCAGGCTGACCTTCGCCGACATCGAGCTGGACGAGGAGAGCCACGAGGTCTGGCGCGGCGGCAACGCCGTCTCGCTCTCGCCGACCGAGTTCAAGCTGCTGCGCTACTTCATGACCAACGCCGGTCGCGTGCTGTCCAAGCCGCAGATCCTCGACCACGTCTGGGACTACGACTTCAGGGGCGAGGTGGGCATCGTGGAGTCGTACGTGTCCGTCCTGCGCCGGAAGATCGACAACCGTAGCCCCCGGCTCATCCACACCCTGCGGGGCGTCGGATACGTGCTGCGCCTGCCGCCGAGCCCCTGATGAGAGCCCTGCCGCTGAGGGTCAAGCTGATCGCGGCGATGCTGGCCCTGCTGGGCTGCGGCATGACCTTCGTCGGCCTGGTCAGCGTCTCGGTCCTGCACGGTTACCTCATGGACCGGGTGGACAGCCAGCTCAACCTGCTCAGCGTGCGCATGCACAAGAAGGTCGTCAGCGACTGGCGGCGGGACAGGGAGACCCCCGACCGCCCGATCCTCATCGAGTCCGACGCGATCGCGCTGGTCAAGGAGCCGGGTGAGGCGTTCGTCCCGATGCTGCGCGACCGCGACGTGGACGCCAAGCCCAAGCCCGTGCTGCGCGAGTCGCCCGGCGAGGACGCCTACACCGCGCCCGCCGCCGGCGGCGACGGCGAGTGGCGGGTGCTGCAGAGCGAGATCCAGCGGCGCACGCTGGTCGTCGCGGTGGACCTGGAGGAGGTGGACGCCATCACCCGGCGGCTCGTGCTGATCGAGCTGCTCGGCGGCGGCGGCATCCTGCTCATCCTGGCGGTCGCGGGCGTCACGATCGTGCGCCGCAGCATGCGCCCGCTCGGCCAGATCGAGCGCACGGCCGAGGCCATCGCGGGCGGCGAGCTCGGCCGCCGGGTGCCGGACGCCGACCCCCGCACCGAGGTGGGCCGCCTGGCCAGGTCGCTCAACGGCATGCTCGCGCAGATCGAGACCGCCTTCGCCGCGCGCTCTGCGTCGGAGGCGGCGGCCCGCCGCTCCGAGGACCGCATGCGCCAGTTCGTCGGCGACGCCTCCCACGAGCTGCGCACCCCGCTCACCTCCATCCGCGGCTTCGCCGAGTACGCCCGCCAGAACCCCGGCGCCGACCCCGCCGAGCTGATGCAGCGCGTGGAGAAGGCCGCCGGGCGCATGAGCCTGCTGGTGGACGACCTGCTGCTGCTGGCCAGGGTGGACCAGCAGCGCCCGCTCCAGATGCGCCCGGTGGACATGCTGGCCCTGGTCGCCGACGCCGTGCACGACGCCAGGATCCTCGCCCCCGACCGGACGGTGAAGCTGGACGTGGTCGGCGGCGCGGCGCTCATCGTCTCCGGCGACGAGGTGCGCCTGCGGCAGGTCATCAGCAACCTCATGACCAACGCCATCGTGCACACCGAGCCCGGCACGCCCATCGTCGTCCGGGCCGGGGCGACCGACGACACCGTCTTCACCGAGGTCGCCGACAGCGGCCCCGGCCTGCCGCCCGAGCAGGTCGAGCGGGTCTTCGAACGCTTCTACCGCGCCGACTCCGCGCGCAGCCGCCGCCGTTCCTCCGAGGACCGCGGCAGCGGGCTCGGCCTGGCCATCGTGCAGGCGCTCGTCCAGGCCCACGGCGGGACCGTGACGCTGACCAGCTCGCCCGAGGAGGGCTCCACCTTCCGGGTCGAACTCCCACTCGCCTTGGAGTGAGCCTTCAGCTAACCCTCAGGTGCCTGGGTCACCCTGGAATCGTGACAAAACCCGAGCTCCGCGAGGTCCGCGAGGCGCTGATCATGGTGGTGGACGACGAGCCCAGCATCAGGGACCTGCTCTCCGCCAGCCTGCGCTTCTCCGGATTCGAGGTGCTGACCGCGGCCGACGGGCAGGAGGCCGTCGAGGTCGCCGAACGTGCCGCGCCCGACCTGGTGGTGCTCGACGTCATGCTGCCCGACCTGGACGGGTTCGAGGTGGCCAGGCGGATCGACGCGCCCGTGCTGTTCCTCACCGCCCGGGACGCCACCGAGGACAAGATCGCCGGTCTCCGGGTGGGCGACGACTACGTCACCAAGCCGTTCAGCCTGGAGGAGGTGCAGGCCAGGATCCGGGCGGTGCTGCGCCGTACCAGGACGGAGGGGGCGCCGGCCAGCCGGCTGAAGGTGGCCGACCTGGAGCTGGACGAGGACGCCCGCGAGGTCTGGCGGGCCGGCCGCCAGGTGCGGCTGTCCCCGACGGAGTTCAAGCTGCTGCACTACTTCATGGTCAACGCCGGCCGCGTGTTGTCGAAGGCGCAGATCCTCGACCACGTGTGGAACTACGACTTCGGCGGCGACGCCGGCGTCGTCGAGTCGTACGTCTCCTACCTGCGGCGCAAGGTGGACGACGTCGAGCCCCGCCTGATCCACACGCTGCGCAGCGTCGGGTACGTGCTCAGGGAGCCGCCGCCCGCCGGTTGATCCCCGCCGCGCGGCCCCGGCCGGTGGACCGTCCCGGGCGCTCACCGTAGCGTGGACCTGCGGGCGCGAGGTGTCGAGCGGCGTACCGCGGGAAGCGGGGTTGGCACCTATGGATCTGCTGGGGGCGTTGGAGTCGTTGCGCCGCCCGCTCGACCGCGAGCTGTTCCCGCTGGCGATCGGCGAGGCCGCGGCGGACCGGCGTGCCCTGCGCGAGCTGGCCGGGCAGCTCGACGACTACCTGCTGCCGCGGCTGCGGGCGATCGACGCGCCGCTGCTCGCCGTCGTCGGCGGGTCCACCGGGGCGGGCAAGTCCACGCTGGTCAACTCGCTGGTGGGGGCCGACGTGGCCGAGCCCGGCGTGCTGCGGCCCACCACGCTGGTGCCCACGCTCGTCGTCAACCCGGCCGACCGCGACTGGTTCACGGGCCAGAACGTGCTGCCCGGCCTGTCCCGCGCCACCGGCGACTCCGGTGGCGGCGGCGCGGGCGCGTTGCGCGTGGTCGCCTCCAACGCGCTGGGCGCCGGGCTGGCGCTGCTCGACGCCCCCGACATCGACTCCGTGGTCACCTCCAACCGGGAGCTGGCCGCGCAGCTGCTCGCCGCCGCCGACCTGTGGCTGTTCGTCACCACCGCCGCCCGGTACGCCGACGAGGTGCCCTGGAGCTTCCTGCGCTCGGCCCGCGAACGCAGCACGGCCCTGGCCGTCGTCCTCGACCGGATCGCGCCCGAGGCCGTCGAGCCCGTCTCGCGCGACCTCGACCGGCTCCTGGTGGAGAACGGCCTGCCGGGCACCCGGCTGTTCACCGTGCCCGAGGCCGCGCTGCCCGACGAGAAGGCGCGGCTGCCGGAGGAGTCGGTGCGGCCCATCGTCTCCTGGCTCACGGGGCTGGCCGCCGACGCCGCCGAGCGGTCCCGGGTCGTCCGCCAGACGTTGTCGGGCGCCCTGGACAGCCTGGACACCCGCGTCCCCGCGCTGGCCACGGCCGTCGAACGCCAGCAGGCCGCCTTCGACGGGCTGCGGACGATCGTGACCGGCGCGTACGCGGGCGGCATGGCCGACTTCGACGAGGGCATGCGCGACGGGTCCCTGCTGCGCGGCGAGGTGCTGGCCCGCTGGCAGGACTTCATCGGCACCGGCGATCTCATGCGTTCCCTGGAGAGCCGGGTGGGGTGGCTGCGTGACCGGATCGTCGGCTTCTTCACCGGCCGCGCCCCCGCCGTCGAGCTCAAGGACGCCCTGGAGAGCGGCGTCGAGTCGCTGATCAGGGGCGCGGCCGACGGCGCCGCCGAACGCGCGCTCGAAGGGTGGTCGGCCGCGCCGGGCGGTGGCGGGCTGCTCGACCGGCTCGGCGCCATGGAGGCCGCGCGGCTCGGCCGGGCCTCTCCCGACCTGGCCGGACGGGCCGAGGCGGCGGTGCGCGGCTGGCAGGAGTTCGTCCTCGACCTCGTCCGCGAGGAGGGGGCGGAGAAACGCACCACCGCCCGGCTGGCCTCGTTCGGGGTCAACGGGGCGGGGCTGCTGCTCATGCTGGCCGTGTTCGCCTCGACCGGCGGGCTCACCGGGATCGAGGTCGGCATCGCGGGCGGCACGAGCGTGTTGTCGCAGAAGCTGCTGGAGGCCGTCTTCGGCGACCAGGCCGTGCGCTCGCTGACCACGCGGGCCCGCGAGGACCTGCGCGAACGGGTGCGGGTGCTGCTGGCGGAGGAGGCCGCCCGCTTCACCGACCGGCTGGAGACCGTCGAACCGCCCAGGGGCACGGCCGACGCCCTGCGCGCGGCGGCCCGCGCCGTCCACGACCACCGCGCCGAACTCCCCGCCGCCTCCGCCCCGACGGCGGAACTCCCGGTTCCCCCGGCTCCCTCCGCTCCCACGGCCGAGTCGCCCGCTCGCGACCGCTCGGAGGGGCCGTGAAGCTGCTGCGCCGCAAGGAGGGGCCCTCGCTCGACTCCCGGCTGGCCGCCCTGCTGGAGGCCGCCGAGCTGGCCGAAGGACGCCTCCCCGAGCAGGACGTGTCCGCCGCGCGGTCCGTCGCCGAACGGGCCGGCGCCCGCCGTAGCCTCTCCGTCGACCACACCGTGGCCGCGCTCGCCGGCGCGACCGGCAGCGGCAAGTCCTCGCTCTACAACGCCCTGGCCGGCGAGGACCTGGCCGCCGTGGGCGTCACCAGGCCGACGACGTCCACCGCCCAGGCCGCCCTGTGGGACGGCCAGGGAGCCGGCCCGCTGCTGGACTGGCTGGACGTCCCGCGCCGCCACTCCGCCGCCGAGGCGCCCGGGATGTCGGGTCTCGTCCTCCTCGACCTTCCCGACCACGACTCCATCCGGCTCTCCCACCGCCTTGAGGTGGACCGCCTGGTGGCGCTGGTGGACCTGCTCGTCTGGGTCGTGGACCCGCAGAAGTACGCCGACGCCGCGCTGCACGAACGCTACCTGCGCCCGCTGGCCGGGCACCGCGACGTGATGCTGGTGGTGCTCAACCAGGTGGACCGCCTGCCTGCACAGGCTGTGGACCGCTGCGTGGCCGACCTGCGCCGCCTCCTGGAGGAGGACGGGCTGGCGGGCGTGCCGGTGCTGCCGGTCTCCGCCAGGACCGGGGCGGGCCTGCCGGAGCTGCGCGCGGTGCTCGCCGACCGGGTCGCCGAGCGCGAGTCGTGGGCCGCCCGCCTGGCCGCCGACGTCACCGCCGCCGCCGGTCACCTGGCCGCGGACGGCGCGCGGCCGGACCCCGGCGACCGGCGGGCGGCCGGGCTGGACCGGCGGCTCACGGGCGCGCTCTCCCAGGCCGCCGGGGTGCCGCTGGTCCTGGAGGCCGTGGCCAAGGGACACCGGCACCGCGCCGTGGTCGCCACCGGCTGGCCGGTCACCCGCTGGTTGCGCAGGTTCCGTCCCGACCCGTTGCGCAGGCTCAGGATCGGGGTGGGGAAGCCGGGCAAGGAGATCGTGGGGCGTACGTCGGTGCCGGCGGCGTCGGCCGTACAGCGGGCGCAGGTCGAGACGGCGATCAGGGACGTCGGCGAGGCGGCCGCCGCGGACCTGCCCGGCCCGTGGGCGGCGGCGGTGCGGCAGGCCGCGCGTTCGCGCTCCCCGGAGCTGGCCGACGCGGTGGACCGGGCCGTGGGCCGCACCACCGCCGGCACGACCCGCAGGCCGCGGTGGTGGCGGATGGTGAACGTGCTGCAGTGGCTGGTCTTCGCCGTCATGGTGGCGGGCGCGTTGTGGCTGGGCGTGCTGTTCGGGATGGACTACCTGCGCCTGCCGCAGCCGCCGCTCCCGACCGTGGGCGCGGTGCCGTGGCCGACCGTGCTGCTGGCGGGCGGCGCGCTGGCGGGGGTGGTGATCGCCTTGTTGTCCAGGCTGGCCGCGTGGGCGGGCGGGCGGCGCCGGGCCAGACGTACGGCCCGCGCCCTGCGCGCCGCCATCGGCGAGGTCGCCGGGACCTACGTGCTGGACCCCGTGACGGCCGAGCTCGACCGCTACGCCCGCTTCACCGAGGCCGTCACCACAGCCCGCTCCTGACCGCCGTCACCCGCGTCCCCGTGAGCAGGACCGCCGTCACCCGTGCCTCCGGCCGAGCAGGGGGACCGCGAGCAGTGCGCCCAGCAGGGCGGACGCCGCGCCGACCAGGAACGGCGCGGGCGCCCCGAACCACTGCCCGGCCACCCCGGCCACCCCCGCCCCGGCCGCGCCCCCCACCCCCACGGCCGTGGACAACCACCCGAACGCCTCGCCCTGTGCCCCGGGCGCGAACCGGTCCACCAGCAGCGACGACGTCGTCAACGCCGGATTCAGCACCATCCCCCCGGCGAACAGCACCACCCAGAACACCGGCAACGCCTCCACGACCGCCAGCGGCGCCAGCACGACCCCGAGCGCCAGCATCGCCCCCACCAGCCGCGCCGCCGGCGAGGACGCCCACGTACGGGCCCCGTACCCGGCCGCCCCCGCGATGCCGCCCAGCGAGAGCGCCGCCACCAGCACCCCGGTGGCGGCGGGCACGCCACGGGCGGCCGACAGCGCGGGCACCCCCACCTGCAACGCCCCGATGGTCCCGCCGAGCAGCAGCACCACGGCCAGCAGCACCGGCATCCGGCGGTCCGCGAAGACCCGCCCGCCCTCCCGCACGGATGCCGCCCCGCCCGCCCGCAACGCCCGCGAGAACGCCAGCGTGCCCGCCCCCGCCGCCACCGCCACCGCCCCCAGCGCCAGGGAGGCCGAGGCCACCGCGATCACCAGCCCGAACAGCAGCGGCCCGGCCAGCATGGCCAGCTCCTGCACCAGGTAGACCAGGCTGTAGACGGCCGTGCGGGCGCCGTCGGACACCCGCCGCCCCCACTCGACGCGCATGCTCACCGAGATCGGCGGCAGCCCGGCCCCGGCGACCCAGGCCAGCACCACGGACGTCCACACCGGCCACCCGGCCGCCGCCGCCGCGACGAGCGCGATCAACGCGACGACGTGCAGGAACGCCGTCGCCGCGAGCACCGGCCGCGGCCCGCGCCGGTCCATGAGCCGCCCCTGGACGGGCCTGCCCATGCCCGCGCCCACCGAGAACGCCGCCGCGCACGTGCCCGCCAGCGCCAGCGACCCGGTCGCGTCCTGCACGACCAGCACCATCCCCACGGGCGCGACCTGCTGGGTGAGCTGGGACAGGAAGCCGGACACGGCCTGCGCCCCGACCCCGGGCAGCCGGAACAGGTCCCGATACGGCATGTCCCTCCCCATACGCCCACGCTAACCCGCAAGATCGCCCTCCAGCGGCGCCCGGGATCGGCGGGGCGGTCAGTCGGAGGTGAGGGAGGCGGCGACCGTGCGCAACGTCGACAACAGCGGCCGGAGCAGGGGGTGCGCGTCGGCCCCGCGGCGGATCGCGGCGAAGACGCGGCGGTCGGGCCCCGGCGTCTGGCGCACCACGACCCCGGACAGCGCCATGTCCCGCAACGCGAGCCGCGGCACGAGCGCCACCCCCGCACCCGCCCCCACCAGCGCCACCACGGCCCGGAAGTCGTCGGAGCAGTGGACGACGTTGGGCGTGAACCCCACCTGCTGGCACGCGAACGTGATGACGTCGTGCACGGGATTGCCCGGATAGGGACCGATCCAGGTGTCGGCGGCGAGCGACACCAGCGTGGCCGACCCCGCCTCCGGATGCCCCTCGGGCAGGACCAGGTCGAACGGCTCGGCGTACAGCGGGATGCGCGACAGCCGGCGGTCGGCGGCGTCGGGGCCGCCCCGGTACTCGACCGTCACCGCCAGGTCGGCCCCGCCGTCGAGCAGCATGGCCAGGCTGTGGTCGCCCTCGGCGTCGAGCACCCGGACCTGCAGGCGGGGCGCGGTGGCGCGCAGGGCGGCGATGGCGGGGGAGAGCACGGCGCTGATGGCGGTGGCGAAGCAGGCCACGGCCACCTCGCCGGCCTCGCCGGTGGCGTACGCGGCCACCTCGGCCTCGGCGCGTTCGAGCTGGGCCAGGACCTCGTTGGCGTGCCCCACCATGATCTTGCCCACGGCGGTGAGGTGCACGCCCCGGCCGTCACGCGTGAACAGCCGGTGGCCCACCTCGTGCTCCAGCGCCACGAGCTGCTGGGAGACCGCCGACGGGGTCAGGTGGAGCGCCGCCGCGGCGGCGGTGACCGTGCCGTGGTCGGCCACCGCCCGCAGTGTGCGCAGCCGCCGCGTGTCAATCACGCAGCGAGGATACTCAACCCTGGCGTGCTTGGACGAAAGCCGCCACGGCCCGGTCGACGTCCTCGGTGGAGTGGGCGGCCGAGAGCTGCACCCGGATCCTGGCCTGGCCGTGCGGCACGACCGGGTAGGAGAAGCCGATCACGTAGACGCCCAGGTCGAGGAGGCGTTCGGCCATGGCCCCCGCCTCGGCGGCGTCGCCGATCATCACGGGCACGATCGGGTGCTCGCCGGGCAGGATGTCGAACCCGGCCTTGGTCATCTCGCTGCGGAAGCGCGCGGTGTTCGAGCGCAGCCGCTCGCGCGCCTCGCCGGAGGTCTCCAGCAGGTCGAGGATGCGCAGCGAGGCCGAGGCGATGACCGGGGCGAGGGAGTTGGAGAACAGGTACGGCCGCGACCGCTGGCGCAGCAGCTCGCAGACCTCCTTGCGGGCCGAGACGTAGCCGCCGCTGGCCCCGCCGAGCGCCTTGCCCAGGGTGCCGGTGATGATGTCGACCCGGTCGGTGACGCCGTGCAGCTCGGGCGTGCCGCGGCCGGTGGGGCCGACGAAGCCGACGGCGTGGGAGTCGTCCACCATGACCATGGCGTCGTAGCGGTCGGCCAGGTCGCAGATCTCGCGCAGCGGGGCGAGGTAGCCGTCCATGGAGAAGACGCCGTCGGTGACGATCAGCCGCCGCCGGGCGTCGGACGCCTCCTTGAGCCTGGCCTCCAGCTCGGCCATGTCGCGGTTGGCGTAGCGGAAGCGCTGGGCCTTGGACAGGCGGATGCCGTCGATGATGCTCGCGTGGTTGAGGGCGTCGGAGATGACCGCGTCCTGGGCGTCGAGCAGGGTCTCGAACACGCCGCCGTTGGCGTCGAAGCACGAGCTGTAGAGGACGGTGTCCTCCATGCCCAGGAAGTCCGACAGGCGGGATTCGAGCTCCTTGTGCACCTCCTGGGTGCCGCAGATGAACCGTACGGAGGCCATGCCGAAGCCCCAGCGGTCGAGCGCCTGCTTGGCCGCCTCGACCACCTCGGGGTGGTCGGCCAGGCCCAGGTAGTTGTTGGCGCAGAAGTTCAGCACCTCGCGCCCGGCCACGCCGACCTGGGAGCTCTGCGGGGTGGTGATCACCCGCTCGGGCTTGAGCAGCCCGGCCTCGGTGATCTCGTCGAGCGTCGCACGCAGCTGCTCGCGCACGTTCGTGAACATCAAGCGCTCCAATCGAGGATGACCTTGCCCGTACGGCCGCTCGCGGCCGTGTCGAAGGCGGCGTCGAAGTCGTGGTACGGGAACCGATCGGTGATCACGGGGGAGAGGTCGAGACCCTTTTCCAGCAGGACTGACATGTTGTACCAGGTCTCGTACATCTCCCGGCCGTAAATGCCCTTGATGGTGAGCATCGAGGTCACCACGGTGGCCCAGTCGACGGCGAACTCCTCGGCGGGAAGACCGAGCATCGCGATCTTCCCTCCGTGCGTCATGTTCGCGATCATGTCACGCATGGCCCCAGGGTTACCGGACATCTCAAGCCCGACGTCGAAGCCCTCCCGCATGTGGAGCTGGCGCATGCCTTCGTCGATCGTCGCCCTGGAGACGTTGAGCGCGAGCGTGACGCCGAGCTTGCCGGCCAGGTCGAGGCGCTCGTCGCTGACGTCGGTGATCATCACGTTGCGCGCGCCGACGTGCGTCGCGACGGCCGCCGCCATCAGCCCGATCGGGCCCGCGCCGGTGATCAGCACGTCCTCACCGACCAGGGGGAAGGACAACGCGGTGTGCACGGCGTTGCCGAACGGGTCGAAGATGGCCGCCACGTCGGGATGAACGGGAACCCGGTGCACCCACACGTTCGAGGCGGGCAGCGTGACGAACTCGGCGAACGCGCCGTCCCTGTTGACGCCGAGGCCGACCGTGTTGCGGCACAGGTGACGGCGTCCGGCCATGCAGTTGCGGCACTTGCCGCAGACGATGTGGCCCTCGCCGCTCACCAGGTCGCCGACGGCGATGTCCTCCACGCCGGGCGCGACCTCGACCACGTGGCCGGAGAACTCGTGCCCGACGACGAGCGGGAGCTTCAGCGTGTGCCGCGCCCAGTCGTCATATTTGCGGATGTGCAGGTCGGTGCCACAGATGCCGGTACGCAGCACCCGGATCTTCACCTCGCCCGGCCCGACCTCGGGCTCCGGCACGTCCACCAGCCAAAGGCCGGGCTCGGCCTTCTGCTTGACCAGCGCTTTCATCGCTTCACTTCCCCCTGTTCCGAACCTAACGCACTGTGCCCGCTCCCCTCGGAACATGTCCATCGAGGGATTCTTAAGTGCCCCCACAGCTCAGCTTCACGCGGCAGCGGGACCAGGCACAATTACGAAATAAGCTTGAAGATGACCTGCCCGGCGACTCGGAGGTATCGGTGCGACAGCAGAGCGGCGACGCCTCGCTTCTGCGCAAGCTCAACTCGGCGGCCATCCTGCGCGTGCTGCGCGAGGCCGACGTGGCCACGCTGTCGGAGCTGGCCAGGTCCGCCCGGGTGTCCAGGCCGACGGCCGAGGTCATCGTCGACGACCTGGTCACCGAGGGCTGGGCGGAGGAGTGCGAGGAGGAGGCCGGCGACCGCCAGCGAGGACGCCCGGCCAAACGCTTCCGGTTCCGCGCCTCCGCGGGGCACGTGCTGGGCGTCGGCATCGGCGGTTCCAGCCTGCGCGCCATGCTGGCCGACCTGAACGGCACGATCGCCGTCACCCGCCGCGCGCCCAACCACCGCGACATGCCCGCCGCCGAGCGGCTCGACCAGATCGTCGGGCTGGCCACGGAGACCGCCGCCCAGGCCGGGCTGGCGCTGGCGGACGTCACCGTCGTCGGCGTGGGCACCACCGGCACGGTCGACGGCTCCGGGCGCGTCGTCAAGAGCATCGCCCTGTCCGACTGGACCGGCCTCGACCTGCAGGGCGAGCTGTCGGCCCGGATCCCCGCGCCGGTGCTGGTCGAGAACGACATGCGCCTGGCCGTCCTGGCCGAGCACTGGCGGGGCGCCGCGCAGGGCCGCGACGACGTCGTCTACCTGTTCACCGGCGACCGCATCGGCATGGGCCTGCTCATCGGCGGCCGGCCGTACCGGGGGGCGCACGCGGCGGGCGGGGAGATCGGGGCCCAGCCGAACAACAACTGGACCGCCTTCCGGTACGTCCTCGACTACGCGATGGCCGTCGAGCCGGGCGAGCTGCGCTCCAGCCGGCAGTGCGCCGAGTTCGCGATCGCCCGGGCCCGCGCCGGCGACGAGCGGGCGGGCCAGGCTGTCAGGGAGTTCGCGCGCGGCCTGGCCGCCGGGCTCGTCACGGTGGTCAACCCGCTCGACCCGGACATGGTCGTCATCGGCGGCAGCCTGTCCTCGGCCGGAGACCTGCTGGTCGAGCCGGTACGCGAGCTGTTCGAGGAGTACTGCCTCTACCCGCCGGAGGTGGTGGCGTCGGGGCTGGGCAGCGAGTGCATCACGCTGGGCGCCGTCCGGTTTGCCCTCGATCAGGCAGATCGCCTGCTCTTTACGTAGCCAACTTGGCTAATTAGATAACCGTTCTGTCACAGGCATGTCGCTGTGCGACATCGATCCAGCAAGCATGCTCAGATCTGATCGCTTTAACCTAGTTATTTGCATAAATCGGTACTAGCCTCCAGCCATCCCGACCCGACTGGAGGTGAGCGTGTGGCCGCTGTCACCCTGCTTGAGCGGCTGAAGCGCGACTGGACGCTGCTGGCCCTGTGCCTGCCCGGCGTCCTGTACTTCGTGGCCTTCTTCTACGTGCCGCTGCTCGGCAACGTCATCGCCTTCAAGGACTACGCGCCGTTCCTCGGCATCGCGGGCAGCCCCTGGGTGGGCCTGGACAACTTCGTGATGCTGCTGGAGGAGCCGGAGTTCTGGAGCGCGGTCGGCAACACCCTGCAGATCACGGCGCTCCAGCTCGTCCTGTACTTCCCGGCCCCGATCGCGCTCGCGCTCCTGCTGAACTCCCTGATCGGCCACCGCGTCAAGCGGTTCATCCAGACCGTCGTCTACCTGCCGCACTTCCTGTCGTGGGTGGTCGTGGTGGCGATGTTCCAGCAGGTCATCGGAGGCGCCGGCACGGTCAGCTCGTTCCTGAACTCGCACGGCATCACCATCGGCAACCTGATGTCGAACGCGGACACGTTCAAGCTGCTCGTGACGGCCCAGGTCATCTGGAAGGACTGCGGCTGGGGCACGATCATCTTCCTGGCCGCGATCACCGCGATCGACATGAGCCAGTACGAGGCCGCCGCCATCGACGGCGCCGACTGGAAGCGCCGCCTGTGGCACGTCACGCTGCCCGGCATCCGCTCGGTCATCCTCATGATGCTCATCCTGCGCCTGGGCGACATCCTGTCCGTCGGCTTCGAGCAGATGGTCCTGCAACGGGAGGCCGTGGGCGCCGGAGCGGCCGAGGTCATCGACACCTACGTCTACTACCACGGCATCCGTGACGGCGACTGGGGCATGAGCACCGCCGCCGGCCTCATGAAGGGCCTCATCGGCGCGGCGCTCATCTACGCGGCCAACAAGCTCGCGCACCGCTTCGGAGAGCAGGGGATCTATCGATGAGGCCGCCGTGGATGGAACGCCCGACCATCGCCGGGCGCACGCTCAAGTTCGTCGTGCTGACCGCGATCACCGTGGCCGTGCTGTACCCGTTCGGGCTGGCCGTCGGCACGAGCCTGATGGGCCGCGCCGAGAGCATCGCCAACGGCGGCAGCTACGTGCTCTGGCCCTCGCACCCGACCTTCGAGGCGTACTCGCTGATCCTGTCCGGCGGCGCGGTCACCCGGTCGGTGCTGATCAGCATCGGCATCACGCTCACCGGCACCGCGCTCAGCCTGATCTGCACGGTCTTCCTCGGCTACGCGCTGTCGCGGCGCGGCATGCTCGGCGGCAAGCCGATCCTGCTCATGGTGCTGGCCACGTTCCTGTTCACGCCGGGCATGATCCCGAGCTACCTCATGGTCAAGGAACTCGGCATGATCGACACCTACCAGTCGCTCATCGTGCCGGTGCTGGTCAACGCGTTCAACGTGGTCGTGGTCAGGTCGTTCTTCCAGAACCTGCCCGAGGAGCTGTTCGAGGCGGCCCGCATGGACGGGTGCGGCGAGTTCCGGATGATGTGGCGGATCGCGATCCCGCTGTCCAAGGCGGTGATCGCCGTCGTCGGCCTGTTCTACGCGGTCTCGTACTGGAACACGTTCTTCACCGCGATCCTCTACATCAACGACCAGACCAAGCACCCCATCCAGGTCGTGCTGCGGCAGTTCATCTTCCGCGGCACCTCGGCCACGGGCTCGGACGTCGCGATCGTGCGTGACCTGCCCGCCTCGTCGGTGCAGATGGCGGTGCTCATCATCGCGCTCGTGCCGATCCTGCTCGCCTACCCATTCCTCCAGAAGTACTTCACCAAGGGCGTCCTCACCGGCGCCATCAAGGGCTGAGAACCCGGGAGCAACCATGTCATCCATCATGTCCCGTCGTGGATTCCTCGGACTCGCGCTCGCCGGCGCCACGGTCGCCGGGCTCGCGGCCTGCGGCGGCGAGAGCGGCCCCGCAGGCGTGAAGAAGGGCGGCGCGGATCTGTCCAAGAAGCTGACGCTGCCGACGTACACCGCCGCCAAGATCCCCACGCCCGACCTGCCGATCGACGCCGGCCAGGACCCCGCGTACCTGAAGTACCCGAGCGAGCTGGTCAAGTCGGTCGCCACCGCCCCGGGCGACGGCCAGAAGATCACCTCGCTCACCCAGACGTGGGACGTCGCGCCGCCCGCCCCCGGTCAGAACACCTACCTGCAGGAGCTGGGCAAGGCCCTGGGCTCCGAGTGGAGCATGAACATCGTCGTGGGCGACGGCTACCCCGACAAGTTCAACGCCATCATCGCCAGCGACGACCTGCCCGACCTGGTCTGGTTCCCGCCGAACCAGGGCCTGCAGCGGGTGCCCGAGCTGCTGGCGGCCAAGTTCCACGACCTGACGTCGTACCTGAGCGGCGACGCGATCAAGAAGTACCCGAACCTGGCCAACCTGGGCGACGTGACCTGGAAGTCCGCGGTCACCGATGGGAAGCTGTACGGCGTGGCGGTCGCCTACAGCCGCTTTGGCCAGGTGTTCCTGGTCAACCAGGACTACTGGCAGCCGGTCGGCGGCACCGAGTTCACCGGCGCCGACGACTTCCTGGCCAAGGCCAAGCAGCTGCTCGACGTGAAGAAGAACAAGTACCCGCTCGAACCGAGCTACTACAACCACGTGCACATGTTCAGCCACTGGTACGGCGCCCCCAACACCTGGAAGCTGACCGGCGGCAAGCTGATCCACCAGTTCGAGACGCCCGAGTACCAGGCGGCGCTGGAGCTGGCGGTCAAGTGCTTCAAGGCCAACCTGTTCTGGCCCGACCCCGCCCTGCCCACCATCAAGGACAAGGTCGCCAACGGCCAGATCGGCGCGTACGTCGAGTCGTTCCCCGGCTTCCTCAACGACGCCAAGACCCAGAAGTACAACCTGGGCGCGATCGTGCCGTTCGCGGCGACGCCGTCGTCCAAGCCGGTCTACAACGCCGGGCTCGGCTCGGTGGGCTTCACCTCGATCAGCAAGAAGGTGGACGCCAAGCGCATCGAGACCCTGCTCGGCGTGCTCAACTACCTGGCCGCCCCGTTCGGCACGGAGGAGTACGAGCGCGTCAACTTCGGCGTCGAGGGCACCCACTTCACCAAGAAGGACGGCGACCTCGCCTTCACCGACAAGGGCAAGGCCGAGGTGCCCACCACGCAGCAGCCGCTCTCGTTCGTGATCGGCTCGCCGTCCGCGCTGTTCCTGCCCGGCCAGCCCGAGCGCACCAAGCTCATCCACGACTTCGAGACCAAGATCGCTCCCATGCTTCAGGAGCGCGTCACCACCGGCCACTTCTCCGACACCTACACCCAGAAGAACGGCGAGCTGAGCACCATGGGCAAGGACATGGTCGACGACATCGTCACCGGGCGTAAGTCGATGTCGGACTGGCCGGCCTTCGTCAAGAAGTGGCTGGGCAGGGGCGGCGAGGCGATGCGGGCCGAGTACGAGGCATCCATCGCCAAGGGCTGATCGTTCTACCGTTTGAAAGGACACTTGTGGAAGACCTGCGCATCGGAGTCATCGGGCTCGGCCTGCGGACGAGTCTCGCCCTGGCCGCCCACCGGCCGGGCAAGGGCTCGGTCGTGGCGGCGCTGTGCGACTCCGACCCGGCAGTGCTCAAGAAGCAGTCGGAGCGGTTCGAGGCGGAGTTCCTGACCGGGGAGTACCGCGAGCTGCTCGACCGGCCGGATCTCGACGCGATCGTCGTCAACACCCCCGACGACACGCACGAGCGCATCGCCATCGACGCCCTCCAGGCCGGCAAGGCCGTCTACCTGGAGAAGCCGATGGCCATCACTGTCGAGGGCTGCGACAACATCCTGCGGGCCGCCCGCGAGACGGGCAGCCGCCTGTACGTGGGGCACAACATGCGCCACATGGGCGTGGTGCGCCTGATGCGGGACATCATCCGCAAGGGTGTGATCGGTGAGCCCAAGACCGTGTGGGTACGCCACTTCGTGTCCTACGGCGGCGACTACTACTTCAAGGACTGGCACGCCGACCGCACCCGTACGACGGGCCTGCTGCTGCAGAAGGCGGCGCACGACCTCGACGTGATCCACTGGCTGGCCGGCGGCTACACCACCCGCGTGAACGCCCTCGGCGACCTGATGGTCTACGGCGACCTGCCGCGCCGCGAGCCCGGGACGCCCCGGCCGGAGGGCTGGCTGCGGGAGTTCGAGTGGCCGCCCACGCAGCGGCGCGACCTGCACCACGTGATCGACGTCGAGGACGTGTCGGTCATGAACATGCGCCTGGACAACGGCGTCATCGCCGCCTACCAGCAGTGCCACTTCAGCCCCGACTACGTGCGCAACTACACGGTCATCGGGACCGAGGGCCGGCTGGAGAACTTCGGCGACGGCCCAGGGGACACGGTCAAGGTGTGGAACACCGGCCCCACCTCCTACCGGGACGACTGCGACATCGCCTACCAGGTGCCGGCCGCGCAGGGCTCGCACGGTGGGGCCGATCCGCAGATCATGGCCGAGTTCTGCCGGTTCGTCACGGAGGGCGGGGCGACCGACACCTCACCCGTGGCGGCCAGGATGAGCGTCGCCGCCGGGTACATGGCCACGATGTCGCTGCGCGACGGCGGCATGCCGTACGACGTGCCGCCGCTGGACCCGGAGCTGGCCGCGTACTTCGACAACGGCCAGCGCTGAGCGGCGCCGGGGCCGGGCGGGGGAACCCGCGCGGCCCCGGCGGACGTCAGCGGCCGGTGTCCTTGGGGTCGCGCTCGCGCTCCAGGTCGGGGAACGGGGACGGCTCGTTGACGGCCTGGGCGATCTGGCGGGGGCCCTTGGGGCTCTCGGCCTCCTGGGCGTCGGCGACCGCCTCGGCCGCCGCCTCCGAGGCCGCCGCGATCTCCCGGTCCAGCTCCTCCGACGGCCGGGGCTGCTCCTCGCGGGTGGCGGCCGACTTCGGCAGCGCCTCGGTGAACGCCTTCGAGACGCCCTGCAACGCCGAGGTCACCTCGCTCGGGATGACCCAGAACGTGTTGCCGCTGCCCTGGGCGAGCTGCGGCAGCACCTGAAGGTACTGGTAGGCCAGCAGCTTGGGGTCGGGGTCGTTGCGGTGGACGGCCTGGAAGACCTGGTCGATGGCGCGCGACTGGCCCTCGGCCTCCAGGATGGCGGCCGAGCGCTGGCCCTCGGCCCGCAGGATGCGGCTCTGCTTGTCACCCTCGGCCGTGAGGATCTGCGACTGGCGCTGGCCCTCGGCGTTGAGGATCGCGGCCCGCTTGTCGCGCTCGGCCCGCATCTGCTTCTCCATCGCGTCCTTGATGGTCTTGGGCGGGTCGATGGCCTTGACCTCGACGCGGTTGACCCGGATGCCCCACTTGCCGGTGGCCTCGTCGAGCACGCCGCGCAGCTGGCTGTTGATGGTGTCGCGCGAGGTGAGCGTCTTCTCCAGGTCCATCGAGCCGATCACGTTACGCATGGTCGTGACGGTGAGCTGCTCTATGGCCGTGATGTAGTTGGCGATCTCGTACGCCGCCGCCCGCGGGTCGGTGACCTGGAAGTACAGGACGTTGTCGATCTCGACGACCAGGTTGTCCTCGGTGATGACCGGCTGCGGGCGGAAGGTCACCACCTGCTCGCGCAGGTCGATCATCGGATAGACGCGGTCGACGTAGGGGATGACGAAGTTGAGACCCGGCTTGAGCGTGCGGTGGTAGCGGCCGAGCCGCTCCACGTTGCGGGCCCGCGCCTGGGGCACGATCCGCACGGCCTTGAGCACGGTGAACGCGGCGAAAAGGATGATCAGCAGTCCGGCTATCAGCAACGGGTCCATGTGGTCACTCCCGTGGATACACGAGGGCCGTGGCGCCCTCGATCTCGATGATGTCGACGGTCGCCCCGGTGGGGATCACCAGGGTCTCGTCATAAGCGCGTGCGGACCACTCCTCACCCCCGATGCGGACCCGCCCGTCGCGGCCCGTGACCTCGGAGACCACGTACGCGGGCTTGCCGACCAGCGCCTCCACGCCGAAACGCTGCAACGGCGGCTGCTGAAGATGGCGGACGGCGAGCGGCCGGATGACCACCATCCCCGCCGCGGACGACAGGGCGAACACGAGGATCTGCAAGGGGACGGGCAGCCCGACGGCGGCCGTCACGGCGGTCAGGAGAGCGGCCACGCCCAGGAGCCCGAGGGCCGCCGTGAGAGTGAACAGTTCGGCCACACCGAGGACGACTGCGAGGATTATCCAGATGACCCATTCATCCATGCTCCGGCCCTCCTGAACCTATAACGGGCCTGTGTGTAGGACTGGTTCCCCCTTACCACCGTAATCCCCCATTCGTCCGCAGAGCACCCGTCACCGGCCGGTCGCCGGGGCGGTCAGGGCGCTTCCCAGGATCCACTTCTCCCACGGAAGTTGCCAGAAGCCCCATCCGTTGTCCCATTCCAGCCGGCGGGCGGTGCCCGTGATCAGTACCGGGTCGCCGCGCAGCGAACCGGCGTAGAACCAGGCCGCCTGGTCGGGGCGGGCGTTGATGCAGCCGTGGCTGACGTTTTCCCTTCCCTGGGCCCACACGTTGTCCTTCGCGTGCACGTACTCGCCGCTGTTGGAGATGCGCACGGCGTGCTCGATCAGCAGGTCGTAGTAGCCGGGGTCGCCCTTGGCGCGGCCTGGGGAGATCATCCGGACCGGGTTGCCCTTGTCCATGGTCAGGTGCATGCCGCTGGTGGTGGTGTATTCCCGCGTGGTGGCCATGCCGGCGCTGATGGCCATCTGCTGCACCACCCGGCCGTCGCGGCGCACGACCATCTGGTGGGTGCGGGCGTCGACCGTGCTGGTCTGCCGGCGGCCCACGGTGAAGGCGAAGGTGGAGTCGAGGGTGCCGTAGACGCCCGGGGCCGGGCGCACCCCGGCCAGGTGGGCGCTGACCATCACCTGCTGCCCCGAGGCCCAGAACCGGCGGGTGCGGTAGACCACCTGCGTGTCGCTGGTCCAGCGCCAGGCGCCCTCGGCCGGGGTCTTCGTGGTGACCTCCAGCGACCGCTCGACGGCCGCCTTGTCCTGGATCGGGGTGTCGAAGTCGATGACGACCGGCATGCCCACGCCCACGGTCTCGCCGGGCAGCGGCGCGGTGGCGGCCACCCCGAACGTGTGCTCGGCGGCGCGGGTGCGGAAGCGGCCCATGGAGACCGTGGACGGGCCGTTCTCGCCCGCGGCCGTGGCGGTGACGGTGTACTCGGTCGCGGGTTTGAGCGTCCAGTCGGAGCGCCACCTGGTGTGCGAGGCGTCGAGCCGGCCCGGGACGTGCTCGCCTCCCTCGTAGACCAGGACCTGGGTCAGCCGGCCGCCCTGCGCCGTGATGAGCAGCCCCTTGTCGGGACGGGCCCGCTTGGCGTCGAAGGCGGGGGAGACGTGCACGACCGCGGGCGCGGCCGGGGAGTCGCCGACGGGACCGCAGGCGCAGCAGGCCAGGAGGAAGGCGACACACAGGATCGCGGCACGCCGCACGTCACTCTCCGAGGGCTTTCCGAGGGAAGGGGACTTCCCAGGTTAGCGGTGAGTGACGGTCGAAGCACCTTGAGTTACTTATCCGATGGTTCCGGACACCTCGCCCAATGTCAGGCCGCCCGCGGTGGCCCGGATCGTCACCGTGTCGCCGTCCTGGAGGAAGGTGCGGGTGTCGCCGCCGGACAGCTTGATCGGTTCGGCGCCGTTCCAGGTCAGCTCGATGAGCGAGCCGCGCTCGTCGCGTTCAGGGCCGGAGATCGTGCCGCTGGCGAACAGGTCTCCGGTGCGCAGGGAGGCGCCGTTCACGGTCATGTGGGCGAGCATCTGGTCGGGCGTCCAGTACATGCTCGGGTACGGCGGGCGCGAGATCACGTCGCCGTTGAGCACGACCTCGACGGCGATGTCCAGGCCCCAGTCGCCCTGCCTGCGCAGGTAGTCGAGCGGCTCGGGGTCCTGCGGGCGGCCCGGGACCCTGGGCAGCGCCTCCAGCGGCGTGACCCACGGCGAGACCGAGGTCGCGAACGACTTGCCCAGGAACGGCCCGAGCGGCACGTACTCCCACGCCTGGATGTCGCGCGCGCTCCAGTCGTTGACCAGCGTCACCCCGAACACGTGGTCCTCGAACGCCCCGGCCGGCGAGCCCAGCTCCGACGGCACGCCGACCACGAACCCCAGCTCGGCCTCGATGTCGAGCTTGGCGCACGGCCCGTAGACCCCGGCCCTGAGCTGGCCGTGCGGGCGCCGGACCGGCGTGCCGGACACGACGACCGTGCCCGACCTGCCGTGGTAGCCGACGGGCAGGTGACGCCAGTTGGGCAGCAGCGGCTCGGCGTCGGGACGGAAGATCCGGCCGATGTTGCTGGCGTGGTCGAGCGAGCAGTAGAAGTCGACGTAGTCGGCCACCTCGAACGGCATGTGCAGCCGCACCTGGTCGAGCGGGATCAGGTGGCTCTCGGTGACCGAGGAGTCGCCGGTCAGCTTGTTCTGGATGAGGGTCCTGGTGTCGTGCCAGGCCGAGCGGCCCCTCGCCATGAACGGGTTGAGCGAGGGGGCGGCGAACACCTCGTCGTGCAGCGCGGCGGCCAGGTCGAGCACCTTGTCGCCGTACCTGACGCCCACTCTGGGCGATTCGCCCTGACGGGAGAACACGCCGTAGGGCAGGTTGTCCACTCCCCAGCTCACTGAATCACTCCTAGCGTCTGCAGGTCCTCGACGGGCGTGCCGGTGCTGCAGGAGCCGTAGCTGACCAGCAGCCGCCGCGCCCGCTTCGCGGTCTCCTCGGTCACGGCGCCGGCCAGCCGCACGAGATGGCCGACGTCGGTGGTGCGCAGCACGGGCGCGGGGTCCCGGCCTTCCACAGCCTCGCAGACCGACAGCAGCAGGTTGAGGAAGCCGTGCCGGTCGACGCCGAGGCTCGGGTCGAAGTGCCGCACGGCGTGGTGCAGCCCGGCCGTGGCCTTGAACGGGACGTCGGCCTCGACGCAGGCCCGGACGAACGCCGCGAGGTGCTCCACCGACGGGAACGCCTCGGCCTTGAGCCCGCCGCAGCGCACCTTCAGCCCCACCCCGTCGGGCACCCCGGCGACCTTCCGGTCCGGCGGGACCTCGACGAACAGCCGCACGTGCGCCGGCAGGCCGAGGCGCCGGGCCAGCTCGGCGACGGACTCGTCGGCCCCGAGCGGGATCTCGACGAAGTCCACCGGCAGGTCGCCGAAGTCGGGGAGCTCGGGCGTGTCCACGATCAGCCCGATGCGCCGCGGCCGGTAGGCGTGCCCCCGCAGCCGGTCTAGCCGGCTGGCCGGGCAGAGGAAGCGGTGGGTGAGCACGCCGTTGCCGTGCTCCAGGTCGCGCTGGTTGCGGGCCAGCGCCTCGTCCATGTGCAGCGACGTCGGCGGGAACAGGCCCGCGTCGTCGACCAGTTCGCTGAAGAGAGTCATCGTGCCCAGGTCCATGCGTAGCCGGGATCCTCACAGGACAGCGCGCCCGGCCCGAGGTCGAGCGGGCGGAAGGTGTCGACCATCACGGCCATCTCGCTCGTGGTGGTGACGCCGCGGGCGACCGCGTCGATCACCGCCTCGACCGCGCCGGGCTGCGGGCCGTGCGTGAACCCGGCCGGGTGCAGCGAGACCGAGCCGACGTCGATGCCCGAGCCCTTGCGCGCGGTGTAGTCGCCGCCCACGTAGAACATGAACTCGTCGGAGTCCACGTTGTGGTGGTTGTACGGGATCGGGATGGCCTCGGGGTGGTAGTCGAGCGGCCGCGGGCAGAACGAGCAGACCACGAACCCGGGCCCCTCGAACGTCTGGTGCACCGGCGGCGGCGCGTGCGTCTTCTTCACGATCGGCTCGAAGTCGTCGATGTTGAAAGCGTACGGATAGAGGTAGCCGTCCCAGCCGACCACGTCGAAGGGGTGGTTGCGGTAGACCAGCCTGGTCAGGCCGCCCCGCGTGCGGACCAGGACGGGCACCTCCTCGCCCTCGGCGAGCAGGGTCTGCGTGGGGGCGCGCAGGTCGCGTTCGCAGTACGGCGCGTGCTCCAGGAACTGCCCGTACTGCGACAGGTAGCGCTTGGGCGGCCTGATGTGCCCGGACGCCTCGATGGCCAGCACGTTGACCTGCCCGTCGGGCACCCAGCGGTGGATCGTGCCGGTCGGGACGACGACGTAGTCGCCCTCGCCGGCCTCGATGACGCCGTAGGTGGACTCGAAGCGGACCGAGCCGCGCTGCACGTAGACGCACTCGTCGCCCATGGAGTTGCGGTACAGCTCGCTGGGGCGGTCGCTGGTGGCGTACGACAACCGGACGTCGGCGTTGCCGGCGAGCAGGATGCGGCCGTCGACCAGGTCACCGGCGCTGGACAGCTCCTGCGTGCGGAAATGGCGCGGGGAGAGCGGCAGATTGGGCTCCAGCCGCGTCGCGGACGCGGGCGTGACCGCCTCGGCCTTGATGATCGCGGTGGGCAGGTGGCGGTGGTAGAGCAGCGAGGAGTCGGACGAGAAGCCCTCCTCGCCCATCAGCTCCTCGGCGTAGAGGCCGCCGTCCGGCCGCCTGAACTGCGTGTGCCGCTTGCGTGGCACTTCCCCAACGACGCGGTAGTACGGCATCCGCCCTCCATGTTGTCCGCTTATCGGACGCATGTGTCCTCTATGTGTGACCACCGTCCGACATCGGTGTGGAGATGTCAACCCAGCGCGGCGGCCAGCTCGGCGGCCGCCGCCACCACGCGCGGCCCCGTCTCCTCCTCCAGCGGGCCGAACGTCACCACCCCCACCGAAGCCTCCAGCCACGGCAGCCCGGTCACGGGCGCGGCGATGCCCCGCGCCCCCACCTGCAACTGCCCCTCCGTCACGAGGTATTCGTCGCGCCCCTCGCGCAGGGCCAGGATCGCCCGGCCCGCCGCGCCTTTCGCCAGCGGATGGCGCGACCCCTCCCGGTAGGCCACGTGCAGATCGGTCCAGGACGGCTCCA
Source organism: Nonomuraea sp. NPDC004702 (assembly GCF_053601695.1). Taxonomy (NCBI): domain Bacteria; kingdom Bacillati; phylum Actinomycetota; class Actinomycetes; order Streptosporangiales; family Streptosporangiaceae; genus Nonomuraea; species Nonomuraea sp. NPDC004702. Next base: position 27,635 of record NZ_JBSGCE010000033.1, on the reverse strand, counting down.
CCACCGCCACCGCCAGCCCGTCGTCGCCCTCGGCCACGGTCAGGTGCGCGGTCGCGCCCACCTGCTCGGCCAGCCGCCGCAGCGTCGGCACCGCCGCCGCCCGCAGCAACGGCTGCACGGCCTGGGCCAGCACCAGCACCCCGAACCCGAGATGCACCCGCCCTTCGGCGTCGCGGCGGACGAACCCCTCGTTCAGCAGCGTCGTCAGCAGCCGGTAGACCACCGGCCGGCTCAGCGACAGCTCGGTGCTCAGCTCGGTCGGGGTGCGCCCGCCCTTCCCGTCGGCGAGAAGTCGCAGCAGGCGCAGCCCGCGTTCGAGCGTCTGGGCGGATTCGGCGGCCATGACTTCGATTATGGAGTGACGGCTGACCAGTGAAAGAGCACGGTGAAGGGGTACGTAGGGACGAGAGGCGTCGGGGGGGTGGAGATGCGGCAGAGGTGGCTGTTCCTGGTCGCCGGGCTGGCTCTCTGCGCCCTGCCGCCGGCCGTGCCGTCGCTCACCACGCCGATCGCGTACATGGCGAGGGAGACCCTGATCGACCCGCCGCCGCGCGCGGAGGGCGACCGGCTGGTCGAGAACACCTTCTACCTCACCCAGGGCATCACGGTGAGCCAGTGGCTGCTGCCGGTCGCCAAGGGCGTGACCTTCCGTCCCGGCTACGTCGCCGTGGGGGTCAGCGTCGACGCGGGCGGGCGGCTGTCCGGCACGCCCTCGCGCGTGGGCACGTTCATCGCCCCGGTCCGGCTCTGCGCCGGGCACTCGTGCGACGAGCAGCTCATCACCCTCGTCGTGCTCGGGAACGTTCCATGGGAGCCGCGCGAGCTGACCTTCCCGGGCCGGGCCGGCGTCCCGCTCGCCGGCGAGATCGGCATCAACGGCGGCCCCCCGGGCGTCGTCCCCACCTTCAGCGTGACTGACCACGCCAAGCTGCCCGCGGGCGTGACGATCGGCCCCGACGGGCATGTGGGCGGGGTGCCCCAGGCGGCCGGCATCTCCGAGGTCCCGGTGCGTGTCTGCGTGGCGGGCAACTGCGCGGGCGTCGTGGTCCGGTTGATCATCGTCTGAACCCTTGCGCGGGCCGGTTCCTGCGGTCACGGTGGTTCCATGAAATCGGTCATTGTGGTCGGAGCCGGTATATGGGGGTCGTCGCTGGCGTTGCGGCTGGCCGAAACCGGCTGGCAGGTGACTCTGGTCGAACAGCACAAGCCCGGACACGTCCGGCAGGCCAGCGCGGGGGAGACGCGGCTCCTGCGCTGCGCGCACGGCGCCGACGACTGGTACGCGCGGCTGGCCTGGGAGGCGCGGGAGGGCTGGCGGCGGCTGGGCGAGCGGGCCGGCGAGGAACTGTTCCTGGAGTCGGGCATGGTGTGGTTCGCGGCCCGGCCGGACGGGTGGGAGCACGCCAGCGCCCAAGTACTGAAAAATCTGGACATCCCGGTTGAGGTGCTCGACCCGGCGGACGGCCGGCGCTTCTTCCCCGACTACCGCGGCGACGACCTGAGCTTCCTGCTCCGCGAGCCGCACGCGGGCGTGCTCAGGGCGCGGCGGGCGACGCAGGTGACCGCCCGGCTGGCCCAGGCGGCCGGCGTCCGGCTGGTCAGAGGACGGGCGGCGCCCGTGCCGGGGCTGAGCGCGGTCGAGGTGGACGGCGAGGTGCGGCGGGCCGACCGCGTCGTGTGGGCGTGCGGCGCCTGGCTGCCCGGCCTGTTCTCCGTGCCGGTCACGGTGACCAGGCAGGACACGGTGCACTTCGCCGCGCCCGCCGCGTGGTCGTCCCCCGAGACGCCCGCCTGGGTGGACTACGGCTCCTCGGCCTACGGGCACGGCGACGTGGACGGGGTCGGCATGAAGGCCACCTCCGACGCCGAAGGGCAGCCGTACGAGCCGGAGGAGGGCAGCCGGGCGGTGGACCCGTCCGCGGTCGAGCAGGCCCGCGACTACCTGCGGCGCAGGTTCCCCTCGCTGGCGGCCGCGCCGGTGCTGTTCAGCCAGGTCTGCCAGTACGCGCTCACCCCCGACGCCGAGTGGATCATCGCCGAGGACGCGCCCGGCGTGTGGCTGCTCGGCGGCGACTCGGGCCACGGGTTCAAGCACGCCCCGGCCCTGGCCGCGTACGTGGCCGAGATCCTGGACGGCGAGCGCGCCCCCGAGCCGCGCTTCGGGCTCGGCCACGAGCGCGTGGTGGCCCGCGGCCTGCGCACGAGCGGAGACCTCGGGGTAGGGCCCGCCTCACCGGGATTCGGGGGACGACGGGCGTGATCGGCGCGGGCGCGCGGATCAGACTTTCCCTGTAGCCGAAACGACAGGGAGCCCGCCATGACCACCGCCCTCGCCTCGCAGACCGCCGAGCCTCGTACCCCCCAGCCGCCGCCCGTCGTGCACGCCGCCGCGCTGCTGTGGATGTCCGCCGTCGCGGCGGGGGCGTTCGAGACCGTGCTCGCCGTCGGCAGGGAGCTCTACGAGGGCACTTCGGGCGTCCTGGACCTGCTGCCCGGCGCCGGTCTGCGGGTGGCCGTCTTCGCCGCGGCGGTCTTCCTGGCGCTGCGGATGCGCGCGGGGCAGAACTGGGCCAGGCTCACGCTGGCCGTGGGGCTCGGCGTGTTCGGCACGTTGTCGCTGGTCGTGGGGCCGATCCAGTGGCTGCTGCACGGCGGCTCGATCGCCGGGGCCGCCGCCGGGGCCGACGTGGTGACCTGGCTCTTCACGATCAGCCGGGTGCTGCACGTGACGGCCGTGCTCGGGGCCGTCACGCTGATGTTCCAGCCGAGGGCCAACGCCTGGTTCCGCTCAGAGTGAGACCGGCTCGGGCTCCGGCTCGGGGGCGCGCAGGTTGCGCACCCCCGGCGCGGTCAGCGCGGCGAGCGTGGACAGCACGACGAGGGCGGCGCAGCCGAGCAGCGCCCCCTCGGTGCCGAAGGCCACCGCCGCCGGCGCGGCCAGCATCAGCCCGATCGGCCCGAACATCAGTGACCCGAGCGCGTCGTACGAGCTGACCCGCGACAACGACTCCGCCGGGATCTCGCGCTGCATCGTCGTCTGCCACAGCACGCCGAAGACGTCGAAGCACACGCCCAGCACGAACGCCCCCGCCACGATCGCCCACAGCGGCGCGTCCAGCCCGAGCAGCACGTACGGCAGCGCGGTCGGCAGGCACAACAGCGTGCCGAGCAGGATCGGCCGGCGCGGACGCAGCCGCAACGACACCAGCACCCCGGCGATCGTCCCGACGGCCTCGCCCGCCAGGAACGCCGACCAGGCCGCCGGCCCGCCCAGCGTCTCCTTGGCCAGCAGCGGCCCGAGCACGCCGTGCCCGGCCTGGATCGCCATCACCAGCACCGAGAACTGGGCGACGACCACCCAGATCCACTGCCGCGAGCGGAACTCCCGCCACCCGTGGCGCAGGTCGGCCAGCACCGAGTGCCGCTCGGCCGCCACGCGCTCGGCGGGGGTCGGGCGCAGCAGCGCGATCAGCACGCCGGCCACCGCGAACATCGCACCGCTGACCAGCAGGGCCCAGCCGCCGCCGAACCACAGCACCGTGGCGCCGCTCAGCACCACCCCGGCCACGCGCGAGGCGTTCGCGCCGAGGCCGAGCAGCGCGTTGCCGGCCTGCAGCCGCTCGGCGGGCACGATCTCGGGGATGATGCCGGTCAGCGCCGGGAACATGACCGCCGTGCCCACGCCGCAGGCCGCCGCCGCGACGCTCATCACGGGCAGCGGCGCCCAGCCGGTCAGCAGCATCGCCGCCAGCGCGAAGTAGCCCAGCGCCATGAGCAGCTCGCCGGCCATCATCACCCGCTGCCGCGGCAGCCGGTCCGCGATCACCCCGCCGATCAGCATGAACACGATCATGGGCAGTGACTCGGCGGTGAGCACCACCGACAACGTCGTGGCGTCCGCGCCGGGTAGTTCCAGGATGCCGAAGGCGAGCGCCACGGGCGCGAAGGCGCTGCCGAGCATGGAGATGGTCCGCGCGGACAACAACAGGGCGAACTTGCGGTCGCGGAGCAGCCCGAGGTCGCGGAGATAGCTGTGCACTGGGCCGGTCCCCTCGAAAACGTTCAAATCCGTCCCAGTCTGCCGCTTGTGGCAGTGCGGTGTCGTCCCAATATTCGTCATGGGGGTGACGGGGCCGGTCGGGAAGCGCGGGCGGAGGGATGATCGTCCTGCGGCCTCGCCCGCGCTCGACTGCGACGCCTACTGCGCGTCGAGAACCGCGTGAGGATCGCCGTGGATCTCATTGAAGGTTGTTGATCGTCCCGATATTGTGCTATCTGCCCACGATCGCCCCCCATGGGAGTAAAGGCGCCATGCGACTGCGGAAGATCTTCGTCATCGGACTGGCCCTGTCGTTGCTCGGCGTCGGAGTTCCCGCCTGGTCGGAGGACGATCCACGGGGCTGCAACGACCTGATGTCCGCCGACACCCCGGCGTTCGTCGTCTGCCGCTGGCTGGCCACTCCCGAGGAGGCCGCCGACATCGCCCGGTTCTGGCTGGACAACGACGGCAAGAACATGATCGACTCCGGCCCGATGCACGAGATCGTGGTCGACTGCAGCGAAGCGGGCAACGAGTGCGCGACCGACTCCGAGGGCGACGGCGAGATGCACGACGTCGGCTCCCCGGACGTCGACGGCGCCGAGGACGGCGGCACCCCCGACCAGTGCCCGGACGGCCAGAAGTGCCACGTCGACCCCGACGGGATCTCGGCCGCCGCCAAGACGGCCGCCGCCGAGAGCCCGGCGGGCCAGGCCGTGAAGAGCGCGGTCGAGGCCGGCCTGCGGACCTGGATCGAGACCGAGCTGGCCGACGACTACAAGGCCGGCAAGCTGGCCGAGGCCGCCAAGAAGGTCGCCGCCCTGGCCGCGCAGCCGGGGGTCGCCGGGATCAGGTTCACCTCGCAGCTCGGCTACAACCAGACCTTCGCCACGGCCGAGGAGCTGGACAAGTTCGTCACCGAGGCCACGACCGCGCTGCGCAACCTCGTGCCGGGCAGGAAGCTGGCGGCGCACACGGTGGTCCCGCTGTTCGGCTGCGGCGCCAACGACGCCTGCAAGGCCGAGATGACCAAGAAGTACCCGCTGCTCGACCCCGCCCGCATCGGCGCCTGGCTCTCCGGCGGCCAGATCGACCAGCTGACCCTGGACACCGGCCACCTGGCCACCGAGTACGCCACCTGGAAGATCGACGCCGCCGAGGCCCAGCGCAACCAGTGGATCCAGGTCCGCGCCCGCGCCTGGGACGCCTACGCCCAGATCGCCGCCGAGGACGCCGGGTTCACCGCCGCCGGCACCTCCAAGCTCACCGCCGAGCAGGCCACCCAGGCCATCACCGACCGCATCGCCGCCCCGCTCCAGGCCGACGCCGCCGAGACCGTCGTCCTGTGGAGCCGCTGGCAGGACGCGCAGGGCCAGGTCAACCGGGTGTACGGCGAGAAGTGGGCGGCCAACACCACCTGGGACCAGCTCAAGAAGCTCGGCACCGTGCGCCCGCGGCTGGCCACGGTCTACGACTACAGCAGCCCCGAGGCCGACGTCGCCACGGACATCAAGAACCTGTCCGAGGTCTTCGGCCAGGTCTACCTGCACACCGCCTGACGGCAGCCGCCCGGCCCCGCCCGGTCCTCGCCGCGCCGGTCACGGCCCGGCGGCGATGAGGGCCTGGCGGGCCCTGAGCACGATCTCCAGCTCGAACCGGACGTCGGGATCGGCGAGCTGGTCGCCGTAGAGCTCTTCGAGCTGCCGCAGCCGGTAGCGCACGGTCTGCGGATGCACGTGCAGCCGGGCGGCCACCTCGCCGGCGCCCCGGCCGTGCCGCAACCAGGCCAGCAGCGTCTCGGCCAGCCGGTCCTGCTGGGCGGGCCGCAGGTGGGCCAGCGGCGCGAGGCGGGCCTGCGCCATGGCGCCGACCAGCTCCTCGTCCTTGAACACCACGAGCGTGGCCATGTGGTCGGCGCAGCGCAGCAGCCCGCGCGGCAGCACGCCGCGCCGGGACAGCTCCAGCGCCTCGCGCGCCCACCTCAGGGACGTCGCCGCCGCGGCCAACGGCACCGCCGGGCCGATCGCGGCACGGTGGCCGCGCAGCGCGTGGTCGAGCAGCTGTGCCTGTCCCGGCCCGTCCGGGTCGGGCACCAGCAGGCACGGCGCGGGCCGCTCCAGGCCGCCGAGCACGTCCGGCGGCAGCGCGGGCGCCCGGTACGTGCCGTGCCGGTCGTCGAGCGCCACGCCCGCCACGGTCCGCGGCAGCCGCCATCCGGCGGCCCTGGCCAGGTCGGCGACGGCCTCGGGGGCGGCGGGCGGCCGGCTGAGCAGCAGGTCGAGCAGGCGGTTGCGGCGGCGTTCGAGCTCGCCGGCGGCGTGCGCCCTGGCCTCGTCGAAGCCCTGGGCGGCGGCGTCGGCGAGCCGGTCGAGGCAGACGAAGATGGCCTCGCCCAGGTCGTACAGGGTCTGCGGGGTCAGGCCGAGCGGGTCGGCGATCTCCGTCAGCCGCCGCCAGCAGACGCGGGCGCCGAGCCGCATGGCCGTCTGCAGCGGCTCCAGGTTGCGGCCCTCGGCCGCCTCGCCCTTGCCGATCATGCGGAACGGCTCGGGGTCGAAGGGGGCGCCCGGGTTCTCGATGCGGTCGAGGAAGCCGTCGATGGCCTCCTCGACCGCCATCTTCACGACTTTGATGGAGATCTCGTCGGCCGGTCGGGCGTACTCGGGGATCCGGGTCCGGATCTCCTCGACCACCTCGGCCGAGACCTTTCCGATGCCCGCCCTGAGCGTTCTCACGATGTCCGCGGGGAGCCCGGTTTCGTTGATGTCACTCTTGATGGCCATCGTCCCTCATGTCGCCATTGTGGCTCAGGCGACAAGACTTGCCTAGCAAGAGCTTGTTTCTGTCATTTCTGCAGGAATGCGCCGAACTCGTCCACGTCAATCAGGCCGTCGCCGTCCTTGTCCAGTTTCCGCACGCCTTCCTGGGCCGCGTCCAGCGTGATGGGCTGGCCGAGGATCTCCATCAGGCGGACGAGTTCGACGGCGGAGATGCGGCCGTCCTTGTCGACGTCGATGAGGTCGAAGGTGATGGCGTGGTCGCTCATAGGGGGTGCCTTTCCTGTGTTACCGGTGCGTCGGGTCAGACCTTAGTGGCGACTTCCCGAAACGTGCCGATGAATTCGGGGTGATCACCGGAAAAGCGAGCCCTTCCCCGGATTTGCGGCTTCCGGGACGACGACGCGGACCGTGGCGGCGGCCCGTTTCAGGGCCTCGACGAAGGCGGTGACGTGGGGACGGGCGTCCCCGCGGCGCCAGGCGATGGCGAGCCGGCCCGGCTGCAGACCCGTCACCGGGCGGTAGACCATGCCAGGACGCTTGTAGAGCGCCGCGTTCCCCTCGGCGACCAGGACGACGCCCAGCCCGCTGATCACGGCCTCGAACACCTCCTCGGGCGTGTTCGCCGTGACGCCGACGACCGGGTCGTCGTCCCGGGCGTCGCGGGCGAGCCAGAAGTCGCGCAGCGGGCCGGCCGCGGCGGGCAGCGCGATGAACGGCTCGTCCCGCAGCTCGGCGAACGGGACCTCGGCCAGGCCGGCCAGCCGGTGACCGGCCGGCATCGCCACCCCCCGCTCCTCGGTGACCAGCACGTACGTCTCCAGCCCCGGCGGCACCGGCAGCCAGATGAACGCCACGTCGGAGGAGCCGTCGGCGAGGCCGCCGCTCGGGTCGTCCCAGCCCACGAGCCGGAGCGACACCTCCCATCCGGGCCGCGCCTGCCGGAACAGCCGCAGCGCCTCCTGCTGCAACCCCCGGCCGACGGCCGTCTGCATGCCGATGACCAGCGTCCCGGCGGGGGCGGCGGCGCGGGCCGTCTCCACGCCGGTAGCCCAGCGTCCGAGCAGGTCGCGGGCCATGGGCAGCAGCGCCGCGCCCTGCCGGGTCAGCGTCACGCCGCCGTGCACGCGTTCCAGCAGCGCGAACCCGAGCTGCCGCTCCAGCACCCTGAGCTGCTTGGACAGGGCCGGCTGCGAGACGAAGAGGCGCTCGGCGGCGCGCGTCACGTTCAGCTCCTCGGCCACCGCGACGAAGTAGCGGAGGTCCCGCAGGTGCACGTCCATAACCGATGGTTATAGCAAAGGGTCTTGGACGCCGGGCGCCCCCCGGCGGCACGATCATCGTCATGAAGACACGCGAACTCGGAACACTGCAGGTCCCCGCGCTCGGTTTCGGCGCGATGGTGCTCTCGCCCGGTGTGTACGGCGACATCGACGACACCCGGGCCGAGAAGGCGTTGCGGGCGGCCCTGGATGGCGGCGCCGGCCACATCGACACCAGCGACGCCTACGGCGTGGACGGCCACAACGAGCGCCTGGTCGGCCGCGCGCTCAAGGGCCGCCCCCGCGACGAGGTCGTGGTGGCCACCAAGTTCGGCCTGGCGATCCCCGAAGGCGAGCCCAGCCGCCCGTACCCGGTCGGGTACGCCTTCAACGAGCTGCGCGTGAACGCCGACCCGCGCCTGGTCCGCCGCTACGCCGAACGCAGCCTGCGCAACCTGGACACCGACGTGATCGACCTGTACTACCTGCACTACCCGGACCCCGGCGTCCCGGTGGAGGAGACGGTCGGCGCGATGGCGGACCTGGTGCGCGACGGCCTGATCAGGCACATCGGCCTGTCCAACGTGACGGCGGCCCAGCTCAGGGCCGCGCACGCGGTCCATCCGGTGACGGCCGTGCAGAACGAGTGGTCGATGTGGCGGCCGGTGGACCCGGACCTGCTGGCCGCGGCCCGCGAGCTCGGCGTCGGCCTGGTGGCCTGGAGCCCGCTGGGCAACGGCTTCCTGACCGGCACGGTCCAGCGGCTGGAGGAAGGCGACTTCCGCCACAACGCGCCCCGGTTCTCGGCGGAGAACCTGGCCGGCAACAACGACAGGTACGCCCCCATCCGCACCCTGGCCACCAACCTCGGCATCACCCCCGCCCAGCTGGCCCTGTCCTGGCTGCTGCACCAGGACGAGCACGTCGTGGCGATCCCGGGCAGCCGCACCCCCGCCCACATCGAGGAGAACCTGGCCGCCGCCGACCTCACCCTGCACCCGGACACCCTGGCCAGGATCGACGAGGCGCTGGTCAGGTTCGACGTGTCCGGCGGGACCCTCCTGTGACCGCCGGGCCGCCGCTCCCCAGCGTCGCCCGGACGGCGCACAGGGCCGCGCCCACGAGCAGGACGGCGACCGCGGCCACGACCCGCAGCAGCCCGTCGGCCGAGGACGGCGCGGCGAAGTAGACGCTGCCGAGCCCGGCGACGGCGGTCACCCCGGCCAGCACCGGCCCGGTGGCGTTCAGCGCCGAGATCGCCGACGCCAGCCGCGGCTCGACCAGCGTGGTGACGCGCGCGATCAGCGGGCTGTACCCGGCGGCGTGCCCGGCCCCGGCCAGCAGCAGCAGCGGGACGGCCAGGACCGGCCGCCACTCGTCCCGGCACAGCAGCGCCAGCAGGCCCGCCCCCACCGCGAAGGCGACCGGACCCGCGACCGGCAGGACCCGCTGCAACCTCTGCGGATACCGGGTCCAGCTCAGGCTGAGCGCGCCGAATCCCAGCGCGTACGGGACGAAGGCCAGCCCCGCCCACAGCGGCGAGTACCCCAGCGCGGTCTGGAGGTGCAGCGTGAGGGTGAGCAGGAAGACGGTGTAGCAGCCCATGACGATCCAGCACGCCGCCAGCCCCGGCCGCACCCCGCGCGGCCGTACCGAGGCCAGGTCGAGCAGCGGGTGCCGGGCCCTGGTCTCGTGCCGGACGAACACCACCGACAGCGCGGCGCCGCAGGCCAGCGAGATCCACATCCAGAGCGGCTGGCCGAGGTCGCGGCCGAAGATCAGCGGGACGGTGATCGCGGCCATGGCCGCGGTCAGGATCGCCACGCCGCCCGGGTCGAGGCGCGCCCGCGCGTTCACGGGCGAGGGCGGCAGCAGGCGCGGCCCCACGGCCAGCGCGATCACGCCGATCGGGATGTTGATCAGGAACACCGGCCGCCAGGACAGGCCCAGGAAGTCCGCGCTGACGACCAGCCCGCCGACCACCTGCCCCAGCGCGACGCCCAGGGCGAGCACCATGCTGTACAGGCCGATCGCCCGGCGGCGGGCGTCGCCCTGCCAGTGCGTCTGGATGAGCGCGAAGATCTGCGGCGTGAGCAGCGCCGCCCCGGCGGCCTGCGCGACGCGCGCGAGCACCAGCACGCCCACGTCGGGGGCCAGCCCGCACAGCAGCGAGGCGGCGGTGAACCAGCCCAGCCCGAACAGGAACGCGCGCCGCTGCCCGACGAGGTCGCCGATGCGCGCGCAGGTGACCAGGAGCACGCCGACGGTCAGCAGGTAGCCCGACACGACGAGCTGGATCGCCGTGCCGCCGGCGTGGAGGTCCTGGCGGATGGTCTGCGCGGCGACCGACACGATCGAGCCGTCCATGGAGGCCATGACCTGACCGGTGAGCAGCACGGCGAGCATCGGGCCACGGCGCACGCCGGTCACCAGGGTAGAAACGGGTGAAATCACCCGCCCAGCATCGGCCGTCCGACCCTGCCCGGTCTTGAAGAAACTTGCGGGCCCGCCGGGGTCATCGGGGCGCGTCGAATCCGGCCGCCAGACCGAAGGCCGAGAAGATCTCGGTCCCCTGGAACACCGAGTTCCGGCTGATGCCCTCGGCGGTGACGGTGAAGATCTGCAGCGTGTGGGGCTCGTACCGGTCGCCGGCGCGCCGGAAGGCGCCGAACCCCGGCTGGCCGTTGGCCGTGACCGCCGCCAGCCGCCAGTCGGTGCCGGCCGCCTCGAAGACCCAGTCCATGAACAGGCCGTAGTTGCCGCGCCCGGCGAACCAGTTGAGCATCGGCGGCATCTCCATGACGACGTCCTCGGTGAGCAGCCGTTTGAGCTCCTCGACGTCGGCGTGCTCGAAGGCGCGCATGTAGCGGTCGACCCAGGCGCGCTGCTCGGCCAGCGGCGGCTCGCCGAGCGGTTCGCGCCGGACGCCGGCCTCCTTCACCCGGGCGCGCGCCCGTTGCAGGGAGCTGTTCACCGACACGACGGTGGTGCCGAGGATCTCCGCGGACTCCGACGCGGAGAAGCTCAGCACGTCCCGCAGGATCAGCGCGCCGCGCTGGCGCGCCGACAGGTGTTGCAGGGCGGCGGCGAACGCCAGGCGCAGGCCGCTGCGCGCGACCACGGCGCCGGCCGGGTCGCCCGCGTCCAGCATCGAGTCCGGCAGGGGCTGGAGCCAGGCCAGGTTCTCCCCCTGGACGAGCGGCGCCAGCGGGTCGGACGCGGCCACCAGCCCCGACGGCAGCGGCCGGCGCCCCCGCACCTCCAGGGCCGTCAGGCAGGCGTTGGTCGCGATCCGGTAGAGCCAGGTGCGCAGGGAGCTGCGGGTGCCGTCGTACTGCTCCCGCGCCCGCCACGCCCGCAGGTACGTCTCCTGGACCAGGTCCTCGGCGTCGTGGGGTGAGCCGAGCATCCGGTAGCAGTACGCCAGCAGCTCCTTGCGGAACGGCTCGATCCGGCGATCGAAGCCCTCTTGTCCCGGCGTCACCGCGTCCACGCCCTTGCCCTGCCTTCCGCCTGCCTACGGGTACGTCAGCCTGCCACGACGGCCGGGCTGTTGTGGTAGGCCGCGAGCAGCCAGGCGCCGTCCCGCTTCTCCAGCACCCAGGTCGCGTACACCATACGCTCGGCGGGGACCTCGGCATCGCCGGGGAAGAGGACGCCGGTCTCGCTCACCGCGATCGCGGCGCTCTCGCCCAGGAAACGGATGCTCTCCAGCCGGTCGGCGGTCGTGCTGCCCTTGAGGTAGGACGCGAAGCCCTCGGCCATCTTCCCGCGCACCTCCTCCCTGGACCGGCGCACGCTGCCGGGCATGATCGCGGTGGCGTCCTCGGTGTAGTCGGTGACGAAGGCGTCGGCGTCGCCGTCGGCCCATGCCTGGTAGAGGCGCTCAAGGACGCTCTTGATGGCGGCCACGTCGTGCTCTCGGGTCTCGGTCATGGCTGTCTCTCCTCATCGCTGGTGACAGGTTCACGGATACGTACCGGCGGGGCCGCCGGAACTCATCGCGCCGGGACGGAGAACTTTCGAGCAGTTGCGGTTCGGGTTACGAACTATTATGGTTCGTAATACGAACGAGCTGTTGTCCCGATGGGAGATGTGCACCATGAGCCGTACTGTGGCGATCATCGGTGGTGGTTACGGCGGCGCGGCGGCCGCCAAGGCGCTGGACGAGCACGCGGACGTCGTGCTCATCGAGCCCAAGGACGCCTTCGTCCAGAACGCCGCGTCCATGCGGGCGCTGGCCCGGCCGGAATGGGCCGGGAAGATGTTCTTCCCCTACGACCGGTTGATGGAGCGTGGCCGGATCGTCCGGGAGCGGGCGGTCTCGGTGGATTCGCGGGGCGTGCTGCTGGCGTCCGGGGAACGGGTGGAGGCCGACTACCTCGTGCTGGCCACCGGGTCGGGGTACCCCTTCCCGTTCAAGTTCGAGGACGACCTGGCCGGGCAGGCGCGGGAGCGCATCCACGCCGTCCACGGGGAGCTGGCGGGGGCCGGTCGGGTGCTGATCGCCGGGGCCGGGCCGGTCGGGCTGGAGCTGGCCGGGGAGATCAAGGCCGTGTGGCCGGACAAGCGGGTCACGATCGTCGATCACGGCACGGAGCTGCTGCCGGCGTTCGAGCCGCAGGTGCGCGCCGACCTGCGCAGGCAGCTCGCCGAGCTGGGGGTGGAGCTGCTGCTCGGCACCACGCTGGACGCCGAGCCGCCCACCGGGCCGGGGCGGGCCGGGCCGTTCACCGTCGGGTCCACGGCGGGGGAGCTGTCGGCCGACATCTGGTTCCGCGCGTACGGCGTGCGCGTCCGGACCGGCTACCTCGACGGCGACCTCGGCGACGCGCGCACGCCCCGCGGCCACGTACGGGTGACCGAACGGCTCAACGTCGAGGGCCACGAGCACGTCTACGCGATCGGCGACATCACCGACCTGGCCGAGGCCAAGATGGCCGGGAACGCGATGCAGCACGCCGAGGTCGTGGCCGCGAACATCATCGCCCAGCTGCGCGGCGAGCGGCCCTCGTCGGTGTACCGGCCCTCGCCGCTGCCGTTCGTGCTGCTGCCGCTGGGGGCCGAAGGGGGCGTCGGCCAGCTGCCCTCGCCCGAGGGGCCGATCGTGCTGCCGGCCGAGTCGGTGGCCGACTACAAGGGCCGGGACCTGTTCACCGGACGGTTCGCCGAGCTGTTCGGGGTCGCCGGCGAGCCGGCGCCGGCCGGGGTGTGACCGCGCGCGGCGGTCAGGGGGTGTCGGCGCGCTCGATGAAGACCGTGGGGGCGTTGTTGTCCCGCACCAGGCGGGAGAGCAGGTCGGCGAGCGTGGCGCGCTCGGCCTCGTCGAGCCCCGACGGAAGCTCGTCGATGCGCCGGCACGCCTCGGTGTAGAACTCGTCGGCGAGCTTGGCGCCCTCCTCGGTCAGCGTGACCTGGACGGCGCGCCGGTCGGCGGGGTTGGGCTCGCGGCGCACCATGCCGCGCTGCGCGGTGCGGTCGACCAGCTCGGTGAGGCTCGACTTGGCCAGGCGCAACATCGCGCCCAGCTCGCTCATCCCGTACGGCTGGGCCATCAGCACGCACAGGAGCTGGCCCTGCTGGGAGGTCAGCCCGTACGCGCGGGCGGACTCGGCGTAGACGGCGTTGACCAGGAAGGTCGAGCGCACCAGGGCGGAGACGACTCCCAGCTGCTCCTCGGGCTTGGCCATGAGATCAGATTACCATCAGTTCGGCTCCCGAACTATTTGCGCGGGATCCGCACGGCTGCTCGGGTTCGGCAATGCCCTGGTGGCCCGAGGTCACGGGATTAGAACCGGACGCAAACCACCAAAAGGACATTTCTTCTGGCCGGGTGGGTAGCAGGCCCGCCATGCGACTGACGTACACCTCCGACGTCTGGTGGAAGAACGCCGTCGTGTACTGCCTGGACGTGGAGACGTTCAAGGACGGTAACGGCGACGGTGTGGGCGACTTCCGCGGCTTGACCCAGCAGATCGACTACCTCGCGGGTCTCGGCGTGACCTGCCTCTGGCTGATGCCGTTCTTCCCCACCCCCAACCGGGACGACGGTTACGACATCACCGACTTCTACAGCATCGACCCCCGGCTGGGGACCCTGGGCGACTTCGTGGAGTTCATGCGGACCGCCAACGACCGGGGCCTGCGGGTGATCGCGGACCTGGTCGTCAACCACACCTCGGACCAGCACCCCTGGTTCAAGGAGTCGCGCAGGAGCAAGGACTCGCCGATGCGCGACTGGTACGTCTGGTCCGACACCCCCGAGCCCGACGACCCGAAACAGGTGGTCTTCCCCGACAAGGAGGACTCCATCTGGCAGTACGACGAGGGCAGCGGCCAGTACTACCTGCACAGCTTCTACCGTCACCAGCCGGACCTGAACGTCGGCAACCCCGAGGTCAGGGACGAGATCACCCGCATCCTCGGCTTCTGGATGGAGCTCGGCCTGTCGGGCTTCCGGGTGGACGCGGTGCCGTTCCTCATCGAGAACGTCAACCCCAAGCTGGCCAACCCGCACGAGTTCCTGGCCGACCTGCGGGCCTTCATGACCAGGCGCAAGGGCGGCTCGATCCTGCTGGGCGAGGTCAACCTGCCCTACAAGGAGTTACTGCGGTACTTCGGTGAAGGGCTCGGTGACCAGATCACCATGTGCTTCGACTTCATCGGCATGCAGAACAGCTGGCTCTCCTTCGCCCGTAACAACGCCCGCCCCCTGATGGACGCCCTGCAGGAACGCCCCCGGGCCCCCAAGGACTGTCAATGGGCGATGTTCCTCCGCAACCACGACGAACTGACCCTCGACAAGCTCACCGAAGAGGAACGCCAGGAGATCTTCGAGGCGTTCGGCCCCCGTAAGGACATGCAGATCTTCGGCCGCGGGCTGCGGCGGCGGCTGCCCACGATGTTCGGCGGCGACCTGCGGCGCATCAAGATGGCCTACAGCCTGCTGTTCTCCCTTCCCGGCACCCCCGTGATCTTCTACGGCGAGGAAATCGGCATGGGGGAGAACCTGGACGAAGAGGGGCGGATGGCCGTCCGCATCCCCATGCAGTGGTCCGAGGACGGCGGCTTCAGCCAGAAGGAGGAGACGGTCCGCGAGATCCCCGAGGGCTCGTTCGCGCCCGACCGGGTCAACGTGGCCGACCAGAAACGCGACACCGACTCGCTGCTGCGCTGGTTCCAGCTCCTCATCGAGCGGTACCGCGAATGCCCTGAGCTGGCCTGGGGGCAGTACACGGTGCTGGACACCGGCGACGACGCGATCTTCTCGCACCGCTGCGACGCCGACGGCGCGACGGTCGTGGTCGCCCACAACCTGTGCGACACGGCCAGGGACGTCGAGCTGCGGCTGGACGGCCTGGAGAACTGCGACCTCACGGACCTGCTGGTGGACGGCACGATCAAGGTGTCGGCCGACGGCACGGCCAAGCTCGCGCTGGGACCGCACGGCTGCCGCTGGCTGCGCGCCTCGCCCCCCGAGCTGCCCCCGGAGGACGCGGGCGTCATGTCGCAATAATCCGGACGCGCGAAAGCCTTCACGAGCCGGGCGGCCGCGCGGGTCAGGTTTTTGGGCGCCGGACGGTCGTGCGGCCGTCAGTCCGCTGGCGGCGGGTAGGCCGCCATGGCGAGTTCGGCGACCCCCAGCAGGCCGGCGTAGGAGGCGCCGTCGCGGGACTGCGTGGACATGCCCTGGATCACCGACGCGAAGAAGGTGGCCAGGGCTTCCGTGTCGGTGCCGGGGGCCAGCCGGCCGGCCGCCACGTCGTCGTCCACGCGCCTCCTGATCGCCGCCTTCGCCGCCTCCCTGAACCCGCGCAGCAACTCCGCCACGTCGGCGGACTCCGGCCCGCAGTTGACCGCGGCGCTGATGATCAGGCAGCCGGGCGGGTGGTCCGCGTTCGTGTACTCGGCGGCCGACTCGCGCAGCACACGTTCGACGGCCTGGCGGCCGGTGGGCTCCTCGGCCAGCGCCCTGGTGGTGAACGCGCCGTGGGTGAGCTGGTAGCGGCGCACCGCCTCCTCGAACAGCCGCCGTTTGTCGCCGAAGGCCGCGTACAGACTGGGGGGCCTGATGCCCATGGCGGCGGTCAGCGCCGCGATCGAGGTCGCCTCGTAGCCGTGCTCCCAGAACGCGCGCAGCGCGCTCTCCAGTGCCGCGTCCCTGTCGAATGCCCGCTGCCTCGCCATGCGCCCATTCTATAGCGATCGCTATGTTATGGTTTCTGTATCGATCGCTAAAGAAAGGATTCGAGCGATGAGGACTGCCCTGGTGACGGGCGCCGGCAGGGGCATCGGCCGGGCCATCGCGCTGCGCCTGGCCAAGGACGGGTTCCGCGTGATCGTGAACTACGCCAGGGACGCCGCCGCGGCCGAGGAGGTCGTCGGGCTGATCGGGGCGAACGCCGTGGCCGTGCGGGCCGACCTGGGCGTGCCCGAGGAGGTCGAGCGGCTCGCCCGCCGGGTGGCCGAGGAGACCGACGTGCTCGACGTGCTGGTCAACAACGCCGGCATCGGCCTGTCCAAGCCGCTCGCGCAGGAGACGGAGGAGGGCTACGACCGGCTGTTCGCGGTCAACGTCAAGGGCCTGTTCTTCCTCACCCGGCAGGTGCTGCCGCTGATCCCCGACGGCGGCCGCATCGTGAACATCACCTCCGGCGCGGCCCGCATCGCCTATCCCGAGGGCATCGCGTACGCGATGACCAAGGGCGCGGTGCAGGTGTTCACGCTGGCCCTGGCCAAGGAGCTGGGGCCGCGCGGCATCACGGTCAACAACGTCGCGCCCGGCATCATCGACACCGACGTCAACGCGGGCTGGCTGAGCGACCCCGGGGCCCGCGCCTACGCGGCGAGCAGGCACGCGCTCAACCGCATCGGCGAGCCCGGCGAGATCGCCGACGTGGTCGCGTTCGCCGCCTCGCCCGCGGCGAGCTTCATCACCGGCACCACCCTCGACGCCACCGGCGGCGGAAACCTCTAGGAGACCCCCATGCCCACAATCGTCCACGACGGCGGACGCGTGCACTTCAACCGGGCGGGCAGCGGCCC
This sequence comes from Nonomuraea sp. NPDC004702, assembly GCF_053601695.1. NCBI lineage: Bacteria > Bacillati > Actinomycetota > Actinomycetes > Streptosporangiales > Streptosporangiaceae > Nonomuraea > Nonomuraea sp. NPDC004702. The sequence goes on along the minus strand of NZ_JBSGCE010000033.1, from coordinate 10,512 downwards.
CGGCCTGGTCATGGTGCACGGCACCGGCGGCGACGCCGTCAGCAACTACGGCCACCTCGTCCAGAACTTCACCGACATCCGCACGGTGATCACCCCCGACTACGCGGGCAGCGGCGAGACCACCGACCCCGGCGGCGACCTCACCCTCGACCTGCTGATCGAGCAGGTCGCGGCGACCTTCCCCGAGGGCGGCCCGTCCGACCTGGTCGGCTTCTCGCTGGGCGCGGTTGTGGCGGCGGGGGTCGCCGCCCGGCATCCCGAGCTGGTCAGGCGGCTGGTGCTCATCGCGGGCTGGACGCACGCCGGCGACCCCCGGCTCCGGCTCGGCCTGCGCACCTGGGCCCGGCTGGCGGCCACCGACCCCGAGAGCTTCGCGGCGTACGCCCCGCTGGTCGGCTTCAGCCCGGCCTTCGTCAGCGACCAGGGCGAGGACGGCCTGAAGGCCATGATGGCCGGCGACCCGCCCCCTGGCACGGTGCGCCAGATCGAGCTGGACCTCAGGACCGACATCAGGGACCTGCTCCCCAGCATCACCGCGCCCACGCTGGTGATCGGCTGCACGCAGGACCACCTCGTCCCGGTCGGGCACGCCCGCGCCCTGCACGCCGCGTTGCCCGGCAGCCGTTACGCCGAGCTGGACAGCGGGCATGTGGTGCTACACGAACGTCCCGAAGAGGTGACAGCCTTGATCCGCGATTTCGTAACCAACGAGTAATTTGTCCTGGTTACCCTCCAGGCACATGCAGACCAAGAAGCTCGCCGCCACAGGGGCCGCCGCGCTGACCGCGCTGGCCCTGGTGGCGCTCCCCGCCCACGCGAGCGGGGACAAGAGCGTCACCGTCACCGTGATGGGGACGTCGGACATCCACAGCAACGCCCTCAACTGGGACTACTTCAAGGACGCCGCCTACGCCGACAAGCAGGGCAACACCATCGGCCTGGCCCAGGTGTCGTCGCTGGTCAACAAGGTCAGGGCCGAGCGCGGGGCGGACCACACGCTGCTGTTCGACTCGGGTGACACGATCCAGGGCACGCCCCTGGCCTACTACTACGCCAAGGTCGAGCCGATCACCGAGACCGGGCAGACCCACCCGATGGCCAAGGCCATGAACGCCATCGGCTACGACGCCGTCACCCTCGGGAACCACGAGTTCAACTACGGTCTGCCGCTGCTGGCCACCTGGATCAGGCAGATGCGGGCGCCGGTGCTGGGCGCCAACGCCGTGCACGCCGGGAGCGGGCTGCCGGCGTACCGGCCGTTCGTGATCAAGAGCATGAAGGTCAGGGGCGACAAGCCGATCAAGGTCGGCGTGCTCGGCCTGACCAACCCCGGCGTGGCCATCTGGGACAAGGCGAACGTCGAGGGCAAGCTGCGCTTCACCGACCTGGTCGAGTCGGCCAGGAAGTGGGTGCCGGTCATCCGCGGCCTCGGCGCGGACGTGGTCGTGGTGACCGCGCACGCGGGCGACAGCGGCATGTCCTCCTACGGCACCGACCTGCCCGTGGAGAACGCCTCGGCGATGGTCGCCGAGCAGGTGCCGGGCATCGACGCGGTGCTGTTCGGGCACGCGCACAACGAGGTCGCCCAGCGCTTCGTGACCAACAGGACCACCGGGCAGCAGGTGCTGCTCACCGAGCCGGGCAAGTGGGGCCAGCGCCTGTCGCGGCTCGACTTCACCCTCGCCAAGCAGCGCGGGAAGTGGGTCGTCACCGGCAAGAGCTCGGCCACGCTCAACACCAACACGGTGACGGAGGACCCGAAGATCGTCTCGCTGCTCAAGCCGCAGCACGACACCACGGTGGGCTACGTCAACAAGGTCGTCGCCAAGTCGGCCGAGGAACTGTCGGCGGCCGAGTCGCCGTACAAGGACACGCCGATCCTCGACTACATCCAGCAGGTGCAGACCGAGACGGTGAAGGCCGCCCTGCCGGGCAACACGCTGCCGGTGTTGTCGATCGCCGCGCCGTTCAGCCGCACCGCCGTCTTCCCCGCCGGTGACGTGCGGGTCAGGGACGTGGCCGGGCTCTACGTCTACGACAACACGCTGCTGGCGATCAAGCTGACCGGCGCCCAGATCAAGGACTACCTGGAGTACTCGGCCCGGTACTTCAACCAGCTCAACCCGGGCGACCCGGTGGACGTCACCAAGCTGACCAACGCCGGCAACACCCCGGACTACAACTACGACCAGCTCTCGGGCGTCTCCTACGACATCGACGTGGCCAAGCCCGCCGGGCAGCGCGTCGCCAACCTCACCTTCGAGGGCGCGCCGATCCCGGCCGGCAAGGAGTTCGTGGTCGCGATCAACAACTACCGCCAGTCGGGCGGCGGCGGCTTCCCGCACGTCACCACCGCTCCCGTGCTGTACAACGCGCAGGTGGAGATCCGCCAGGCGCTGATCGAGTACGCCACCGCCAAGGGCACGATCAACCCCGCCGACTTCGCCTCCGCCAACTGGCGGCTGACCCGCGACGGCGCTCCGCTGTTCTGACCCGACGCCAGGCGGGTGCTCCACCAGGGTCACCCGCCTGGTCACAGGTACGAGGGCCCGCTGACCCGGTGCCGGAACGTCCACCACATCCACCCCTGCGAGGCCACCAGCAGCGGGATCAGGACGAGGATCACCGGCGTCAGCAGCGCCCCCGACGACCCCGCCACCAGCGGCAGCCGCAGCCCGGCCAGCACCCCGACCACCAGCAGCGCACCGACCGTCAGCGCGTACGTGCGGCCCTCGCCCGCCTCGCCGGACAACACCCCGGCCCGCTCCCGCAACGATCCGCGCAGCCGCAGCGCCGCGAACGCCAGCCCGTGCACCGCGAACAGCGCCGCCACCACCAGCGCGGCCAGCAGCACGAGCGGCCCCTGGATGCCGAGCAGCACCTCGGCGAGCAGCAGCCCCCAGCTCAGCGCCAGCCCCCAGCTCCCGGCCACGATCCCGCCGTCCCAGAACGCCTGCCAGAGCGCCCCGGGCACCCGCCCGCGCAGCCACAGGCCCATGTCCCTGACCACCCACGAGACGAGCAGCGCGACGACCACCGCGTAGTTGCCGCTCAGGAGATGGCCCTCCAGATCGGGGAAGAGCCCCGCGAGCACACCGGCCGAGGCCACCAGCCACACCTCGTTGCCGAGGAAGAACGGCGCGATGGCGGCGATCACCTCGCGCCGCTCGCCCGCCGACCGCCCGAGGTACGGCAGCGCCATGCCGACCCCGATGTCGGCCCCGCCCAGCACGAGGTAGCCGAGGGCGAAGAAGGCCAGGACGAAGATCTCCATGATCGGCTCCCTCAGAACGCGGGGACGGGGACGGGGGTCTCGGCCGGGAGGGCGCCGAGCGCGACCGCGCCTGGCCCGCGCGTGGCCGCCCGGGCCAGCAGCCAGTAGTTGACCGCGATCAGCACCGTGAACACCGACACGAACGCCGTCAGCGACAGCCGCATCTCGCCCGCCGTCACCGGCGACATGGCCTCGGACGTGCGCAGCAGCCCGTAGACCACCCACGGCTGACGCCCCACCTCGCGGAAGGTCCACCCGGCGAGCATGGTGACGAACGGCACAGGGATCATCAGCGTCAGCAGCCAGTGCCAGGCCCGGAAGCCGCGCACGACCGGCCGGAAGAACATCAGCAGCAGGCTCAGCCCCGCCACGACGGTCATCACCAGCCAGAGGATCATCATCGTGATGCCGGCCCCCTGCACCCAGCCGGTCGGCGGCAGGTAGTCGCCCGGTCCGAACCTGGCCGTCATGTCCGCCTGCACGGCGGCCAGCCGCTCGGCCTGGCCCGTCCAGGCCGCCGCCTTGGACGGCTGGAGGGTCTGGAACCCGAGGCCGCCGAACGTCACCGTGAAGAACGAGGCCGGCAGCGCGACGCCGACGCCGATCCGCAGCGACTTCCTGAACAGGTCCTGCTCGGCCGTGCGTCTGCGCAGGTGGTAGGCGCTCACCCCGGCCATGAAGAACCCGCCGACGATCATCGCGCCGCCGATGACGTGCCCGAACGCGATCTGCGCGGCCGGGTTGGCGATCATCGCCCCGAAGTCGGTCAGCCGCAGCCTGCCGCCCTCGACGGCGTGACCGACCGGGTTCTGCAGGAAGCCGTTGGAGATCATGATCCAGAACGCGGACGCGTACGCGGTGAGCGTGACGACCCAGATCAGCGCCAGGTGCGCCCAGCGGTTCAGCCGGTTCCAGCCGAAGATCCACAGGCCCAGGAACGTGGCCTCGACGAAGAAGGCCACCAGCGTCTCGATCGCCAGCGAGGCGCCGAAGACGTTGCCCGCGTAGTCGGTCAGCCCGCTCCACGACAGCCCGAGCTGGAACTCCATGACCAGCCCGGTGACGATGCCCATGGCGTAGTTGATGATGTAGAGCTGCCCCCAGAACCTCGTCATCCGCAGGTGGACGGGGTCGCCGCTGAACGTGGCCCGGGTCTGGACGACGGCCACCAGCGTCGCCAGGCCGAGCGTCAGCGCGACGAAGAGGAAGTGCGCGCCCGCGGTGAACGCGAACTGCAGCCGGGCGAGGTCGACGGTGTCCATGCCGAGAGCTTGGCGTCACGGCCTGCTCCGCCGCGTCAGCCTCCGGTCTGCAATCCGGCGTACAACCCCGGGCCGAAGATCACTGAAGTCGTACGACTCAGGTTGTAAGCCAGCCCGGCGTGATCATCCCGGCCTCGTAGGCGACCACCACGAGCTGGGCCCTGTCGCGCACGCCGAGCTTGGTCATGATGCGGCTGACGTGCGTCTTCGCCGTGGCGGGGCTGAGCACGAGCCGGGCGGCGATCTCGTCGTTGGACAGCCCGGCCGCCACCAGGCCCATGACCTCCCGCTCGCGCTCGGTGAGCGCGTTGAGCTCGGGGCCCGGCTCCGGCCGCTTGACCCGGCCGGCGAACTCCGCGATCAGCCGCCGCGTCACCGACGGCGAGATCAGCGCGTCGCCCCTGGCCACGACGCGGACCGCGTGGATCAGCTCGGCCGGCTCGGTGTCCTTGACCAGGAACCCGCCCGCGCCCGCGCGCAGCGCGCCGTAGACGTAGTCGTCCAGGTCGAAGGTGGTCAGGATGATGACCTTGACGCCGTCGAGCCGCGGGTCGCCGGCGATGCGCCGGGTGGCCTCCAGGCCGTCGAGCTCGGGCATGCGGATGTCCATGAGCACCACGTCGGGCCGGTGCTCGTGGGCGCCCGCCACGGCCGCGGCGCCGGTGCCGGCCTCGCCGACGACCTCGATGTCGTCCTCGTCGGAGAGTATCGACCGGAATCCGGCGCGGACCAGGGTCTGGTCGTCGGCGAGCAGTACGCGGATCATCGGACTCCGTTCAGTGGCAGGCGGGCGACGACGCGGAAGCCGCCCTCGGGGCGCGGGCCGGCCTCCAGGTCGCCGCCGAGCGCGGCGGCGCGCTCGCGCATGCCCTGCAGGCCGAAGCCGCTGCCTTCGGTGTACGTGGCGCCCGGGCCGTCGTCCTCGACCCGGATCAGGATGTTCCCTGAGGAGTTGCTGACCGAGAGGGTGGCCTTCGTCGTGCCGGAGTGGCGGGCGACGTTGGTCAGCGACTCCCTGATGATGCGGGCGGCGGCCAGGTCGACCTCGGTCGGCACGGCGTCCAGGGGCCCGGACGGCTCGACGGCCACCTCCAGCCCCGACGCCGCGACCAGGTCCGGCAGCCGCGCCAGGCTGTCCGCGGGCCTGGTCGGCGCGTCCTCGTCCACCTGGCGCAGCACCCCCAGCGTGGTGCGCAGCTCGCGCAGCGTCTCCTTGCTGGTCTCCTTGATGGTCCGCAGCGCGGCCTCGGCCTTCTCGGGACGCCTGGCCAGCCCGTGCAGCGCGGCCGACGCCTGCACGTTGATCATGGAGATGTTGTGCCCGAGCACGTCGTGCAGCTCCCTGGCGATGCGCAGCCGTTCCTCGCTCTCGCGCCGCCTGGCCTCCTCCTCCTTGGAGTGCTCGGCGTCCAGCGCGCGCCGCTGCGCCTCCAGCAGGTACGCCCGGCGGTTCCTGGTGACCCCGCCGAACGCGATGGCGGCCACCACCCAGCCGGTGATCGCGCCGAACGTGCCGTCGTCCACGTGCCTGGACCCGTGGGACTCGCCGAACCCCATCGCCAGCAGCACGGCGGCCCCGGTGGCGATCGCGGCGGCCAGCCGTCCCTGGTCGGCGGCGGTGTAGAGGGCCACGAACACCAGCACGACCAGCGGCCCGTCGAACCGGGCGAGCGGATAGTAGGCGGACACCGCCACGACGACCACGATCAGCGACGTGACGGGAAGGCGCCGCCGCAACAGCAGCGCGCCGCACGACACGATCGGCAGCAGCACGTCGAGCGCGCTGGGAGACTGCTCGCTCCTGAGCCCGGCGACCAGGGTGCCGGCGAGCGCGACGGCGACCACCACGAGGGACACCGCGGTGCTCGCCGACAATCTAGGCATGTGCTCCATTTTGTATGGTCGTGCGAGTGATGGGGTAGTTGACCGAGATGAGTACCAAGGATGAGCTCCGGCAGGTCGAAGAGGACCTGGCCCGGCTGAAGGCGGAGAACCAGGACGTGCGCGACCAGGTGGGCACCATGGGCGCGACCGACCAGATCGAGACCGCGGCCATGATCGCCCAGGCCGACGAGCAGTCCGAGCTGATCGCCGACCTCGAACGACGCCGTGCCGATCTGGAGAGGCGGGTCGAGGAGGAGGGCTGAGGCTCAGCGGCGCAGCGGAGCGCCCACCTCGTGCAGGTGGCGCAGGGCCTGGCCGTAGGAGGCGACGAGCCCGGTCTGCAGGTAGCTGACGCCGACCTCGGCGCAGTAGCTCTCGACGATGGGCTGCGCCTTGCGCAGGTTGGGCGCGGGCATGTTCGGGAACAGGTGGTGCTCGATCTGGTAGTTGAGCTGGCCGAGCGCCACGTCGGTGAACAGGCCGCCCCTGACGTTGCGGGAGGTCAGCACCTGCTTGCGGAGGAAGTCCAGCTTGTCGTCCTTGGTCAGGACGGGCATGCCCTTGTGGTTGGGCGCGAACGTGGAGCCCAGGTAGAGGCCGAACAGCCCCTGATGCACGGCCAGGAACACCAGCGCCTTGCCGAACGGCAGCACGGCGAAGACCGCGCCGAAGTAGAGCACGAAGTGGGTGGTCAGCAGCGCCAGCTCCGCCCACGGCCGCTTGGCCGCCGGCGCGAGCAGCGCCTTGAAGCTGGCGATGTGCAGGTGCCAGGCCTCAAGGGTGAGCAGCGGGAAGAACAGGAACGCCTGGTACCTCGCGACGGCCCGCGGCAGGCCCGCGCTCCGCGCCACCTGGTCGTCCGACCAGACGATCACCGCGGGGGAGACGTCCGGGTCGTGGTCCTCGTGGTTGGGGTTGGCGTGGTGGCGGTTGTGCTTGCTGGTCCACCATCCCCAGCCCAGGCCGATGCCGAGGTTCCCCAGCAGGAGGCCGGTCACGTCGCTCGGCCGCCGCTTCCTGAACACCTGGCGGTGGCCCAGGTCGTGGGAGACGAAGCCGATCTGCGCGAAGACCACGGCCAGCGCGACCGCGACGAGCAGTTGCCACCACGAGTCGCCCACCCAGGCGAACAACGCCCAGCAGCCGAGGTACGCGGCGACCACGATGGTCAGCCGCACCGCGTAATAGACCGGACGCCGGTCGAGGAGACCGGCGTCAGAGATTCGGCGGGCTAGTCGGGCGAAGTCACTGCCCCGGGTGTCGACCACACTTGGACTGGCCACAGATCTCCTCACATTGCGGTGGAAAGTTGCCACAACCCTGGCGTATCCGCCGCGAAACCGGAAGGTGTTCCATGCTCGTCCGGGGAGCGGCGGAGAAGGGGTTCGTCGTCGGTTTCCGTGGCCTCTTCCCCGACCATATGGCCCGGCGGCGCATGCCGCGTACGCGACGGGCTCAGCCGAGCAGGGACAGTGCGTGCCGCTCCGGGTCCGGCAGCGCCGCTCCGCTGGTCAGAGCCTCGTGGAAGGCGTCGGGGCCGAGGGCGGAGCGGCACCGTCCGACCAGGGCCACCACGGCGGGGTCGGCGGAGCCGGTGACGCCGCGCAGCGCGCGGGCCGCGCCCAGCAGCTCGGCCGCCGGCCGGGGCGGCAGGTGCTCGGCGACGCCTTCCAGCACGGTCGCGCGGGCCGTCCGGTCGCCGCAGGTCTCCATCAGCTCCAGCGCCGTGCGCAGCGGCGGCCCGGGCTCCGCCACGCGGGCCAGCTCGACCTGCATGAACGCCCTGAACTGCGCGGGCCCGTCGCCGTTGTCCAGGGTCAGCGCGCGGTCGAGCAGCCGGGCCGCCTCCGACCGGTCGCCGGTGCGCCGGGCCAGCTCGGCGCGGGCGTGCAGGACCCTGGCCTGGGTCACCGCGTCCTCGGCCCGCAGCGCCGATCGCCACGCCTCCGCCAGCGTGGTCGCGGCTCCTTCGTGGTCGCCCGCCCGCGCCTTGAGCTGCCCGAGCCGGAGCAGGAACGTCATCGGGCCGAACGGCGCGTCCAGCCCCGACAGCTCCGCGGCCAGGCGTCCCGGCTCCTCGGCACGGGCGAGCGCGGCGGCGAAGTCGCCCCGGTTCTCGGCGACCAGCGACAACCAGTAGAGGCAGGCCCACTGGCCCCAGCGGTCGCCGGTGCGGCGGAAGCCGTCGAGCGCCGGGCCGAGCAGGTCCTGCGCCCCGGCGACCGTGCCGTACTCGAACCGGACGATGCCGCCGACCAGCAGCGCGGCCGAGCGCGTCCACAGGTCGGGGGAGTCGCGCAGGCGCTCGACGACGTCCTCGGTGAGCTCGACGACGTCGTCGGGCGGGCGTTGCGCGCCGCTCATGGCCCAGAAGTTCAGCGCGGCGGGATGGTCGGAGTCGAGCACCGCCGGGGTCGGCTCGCCGCCCGTGAGCACCCGGCACAGCCCGTGCGCCAGCTCGCGTCCCGGCGGCGGCACGTCACCGACCCGGCGCAGCACGGCCGCCGCCCGCTCGCTCATCTCGCGCCGCCGTCCGCGCATGATCCAGGGCCAGAACCGGGGCAGGATCAGCCTGAGCGGGTCGTCGGAGTGGCGCAGCGCGGCGTCGAGGTTGTCCTGCTCGGCGTCCAGCACCTCCAGCCAGGCGAGCTGCTCGCCGGTACGCAGGAGTGGATCGGCGGTCTCGGCCAGCCGGGTGTAGTAGCGGGCGTGGGCCTGCCGGAGGGCGGGCAGGTCGGCGGCGGCGTACTGCCTGATGGTGGCCAGCATCGAGTAGCGCTCGCCGGAGACCGAGACGAGCGACTTGTCCACGAGCGAGGCGAGATCGTCCGGGTCGCCGCCGCACACCTCCGCGACGGCCTCGTACGTCGCGCCGCCGGAGAAGACCGTCAGCCCGCGCAGCAGCTCGCGCTCGGGCGCCGACAGCAGGTTCCAGCTCCAGTCGACGACGTCGCGCAACGTGCGATGGCGCGGCTCGGACGTACGCCCTCCGCGGAAGGCCAGCCGGTCGCCGAGCTGCCGGACCAGCACGGACACCGGCATCGTGCGCAGCCGGGCGGCGGCCAGCTCGATCGCCAGCGGGATGCCGTCGAGCTCCCGGCAGACGCGCCCGGCGTCGGCCGCGCTCACCTCCAGGCCGGGCCTGGCCGCCGCGGCCCGCGCCAGGAACAGCTCCGCGGCCTCGGGCAGCGGCAGGACGGGATGCAGCACCTCGCCGGGGATGTCGAGCGGCTCCCTGCTGGTGGCCAGGACGCGAAGTCCGGCGACCTCCGACAGCAGCCACCGCGCGACCGTGGCGGCCTCCTCCACGACGTGCTCGCAGTTGTCCAGCACGATGAGCGGCGACGTGCCGCGCAGCGCCCGGACCACGTCGGTCGTCCGCAGCACGCTCTCGACCGCGGCCCGCACCCCCGTGGCGGAGGCCAGCTCGACCAGCCACACGCCGTCGGGCACGTCGAGACCGCGGGCCGCCTCCAGCGCCAGGCGGGTCTTGCCCACGCCGCCGGGGCCGACCAGCGTGACCAGCCGCTCGTCCCGGCCGCCCAGCAGGGCGTGCAGCCGGGCGACGTCGCCGGCCCGGCCGACGAAACCGGTCAGCCGGGCGGGCAGGTTGCCCCTCGGCGCGGGAGCCGGGTCGCGCAACGCCGCCATGTGGGCCGCGCGCAGCTCGGGGCCGGGATCGACGCCCAGCTCGTCGGCCAGGTCGGCCCTGATCCGCTCGAAGACCTCCAGCGCCTCGCCGCGCCGCCCGCGCGCCACCAGCGCCCGCATGAGCAGCGCGTGGAACGGCTCGCGCAGCCGGTGCGCCGCGACCAGCTCCTCCAGCTCGGCCACGGGCTCGGCCGCGAGGGCGGAGGCGGGCTCGGCGGTCAGGTCGGCGGTGATCGCGGCGGCCAGGGCCGTGAGGCGCAGTTCCTCCAGCCGGGCCGCGGGCGCGGCGGCGAAGGCCAGCCCGGCCGCGTCCGCCAGCGCGGGCCCGCGCCACAACGCCAGCGCGACAACACCGGCATTCCCGCCGGCCGTAACCGCGGCGTCGAGGAGTGCTCCGGCGACGTCGTGCTGTTCCTCGACGACGACGGCTGGTACGCCAAC
>NZ_JBSGCE010000032.1:0-121719 GCF_053601695.1 Nonomuraea sp. NPDC004702 | reverse complement strand
ACCCCTGATGATCAGGGGTACGGCGGAGCTTTTGTGTCACATGGGGTGTGATCGGCCGGTCGTCATCGTTCGACGCGGTTGAGCCAGTGGAGGATGCCCGCGACGTTCGACGGGGCGCCGCTCAGCAGCTCGAACTGCTCGGCCGTCACGTCGTCCGACTGCAGGGCGGTGTAGCGCTCCTTGGTGCGGTCGCGGACCATGGCGACCGCGTGATCGAGGTCGAGGCCCTCGGAGTGTGCCTGACGGGTGAGATCCACCCAGACCCGGAGCTCTTCGGCGGACCGCTCAAGGGTCTCCTGGACGGCGCCGACCGGTCCGTAATGGCTGAACAACAACCGTTGCGGACCAAGTGCCTGGAACAGGGCGATCGAGTCGAGGGCCGTCTGAAGGTCGAAGTCCGGCGGCGGGGTGGCGGGGCGCAGGTCGCCGGTCTGGGGCAGGTACACGCCCGCGGCGTCCCCGACATAGAGGTCTCCGGTGGCGGAGTCGATCAGGCCGACGTGGTGCTTGGCGTGGCCCGGAGAGTAGTGGCTGCTCAGCGTGCGGCCGTTGCCCAGGTCGATGGCTCCGGTGTCGCCCAGGGCGACGATCCGCTCGGCCTCGGTGGGGGACAGCTCGCCGAAGAGGGTGTCGAGCTGGTCACCCCAGACCATCCGGGCGCTGGCCATCAGACGCGATGGATCGGCCAGATGGCGCGCGCCCTTCTCATGTACCACCACCTGCGCGGACGGGAAGAACTTCGCGATGTCGCCCACACCGCCCGCGTGGTCCAGGTGGATATGGGTCACCACCACGGTGGCCAGGTCGTCCGGGCCGACGCCGAGCGAGGCGAGCGCGTCGCGCACCACGGGGGACGAGGTCGAGGTGCCCGTCTCCACCAGGCACGGCCGATCTCCCAGGATCAGGTAGCCGGCGGTGATGCCCGCGTATCCGGCCATCTTGGTGTCGATCTCATAGACGTCGCCGCCTAGTGCGGTGATGTTGTCCACAGGCACTCCCGCGCGTACATCCGTCATCCCCAGAACGACGTTCGTATCGATCCGGGCTTCCCTTCATCGTAGAGAGTGATCTCCTCCGGAACACAAACGGGAGGACGACAATGGATCGGAACGAGGTCGTGCTGGTGGGGCGGCTGTCGGCGGCGGTCGAGGAATACGCGATGCCGAGCGGCGACATGGCCACGAAGTGGCGCGTCATCGTCCGCCGCCGGCGCAGGCACCGGCGAGGCCCGGCTCTCACCGACAGCATCCCGTGCGTCACGTTCGATCCCGAGGTGGCGGAGATCGTGCGGGGCCTCAAACCGCGGGACTTCATCGAGGTGACGGGCGCGTTCCGCTGCCGGGTCTTCGGCCCGGCCGCCGCCAAGATCTGGCGGTACGAGGTGGAGGTCAGTGCCGTCAGACCTGTCGAGGAGACGGTTCCTGAGCCGTCTGAGGAGGTGGTTCCGAGCCGGGGGCCGCGGCAGGTGGCTCAGTTGGCCGGGGCGGGGTGACTTTGCCGGCGATGGCGAGGCGCCGCCCCGGAGAGCGCTCGGAGGGGGGCAGGGGAGGCGCGGCCACGCGGCAGGGGCGGCGTCAGTCGATGGCGAACGTGCGCAGGACCAGGCCGGTACGCGGTTTGGGGCCGAAGGAGGTGGACTTGCGGGGCACTCGTTCGCCGCCCGCGGCGACCGCCAGCACGTCATGGACCATGAGCGGCTTGAGGATGACGGCTGTGCCGCCCGTCTGGATCGCGAGCCGCAACGCCGCCTCGGTGTCGTGGTGGACGATGCGCACGGCCCGCTCGTCGTCCTCCATGCCCCACACCTTGGGCAGGATGAACTCGCTCAGGATCGAGGTGTTCAGCGAGTTCCAGCGGTCCGAATGGTGGTCCGGCATCGCCAGGTTCAGCTGCACCGGGTCGGGGTCGGTGAGCAGATGGGTGCCGCTCTCGCCGGCGAGCAGGAAGGCGGGCTCGGCCGCGTGCTGCAGTGCCTCCAGGCCCTGCGCCAGGTCGTCGAAGTCGTGCACCTGCCAGGCGCCCCTGGCCCTGGCGGCGGCCTCGGTCATGGGGAGACCGGGGATGACGCGGTGGATGGCCTTGAGGTCGGGTGGGTAGGCGGTGGAGTCGACGATCAGGGCCAGCCCGAAGTCCCAGGGGCCCAGCGTCTGCCGGGGGTCGGCCGGGGCGGAGGCCGGTTCCGCTGACGGATGGGCCAGGTGGTCGGTCAGCTCGTGCCGGAACGAGGTGACTGGGCTGGGAGAGGGTGTTACGAGGCGGTCCGGAGGCGCGTTGAGAGGGGTGTGCTGAGAAGCCTGGGGGTCGTAGGGCGTGGCTTGGTGGGTTCCGTCCCGCAGGGCTTGGCGGGCGGCGTGCTCCTGACGCTGGAGGACGCGGTAGGTGGCGTACCGGTGGTGGCCGTCGGCGATCAGGGCCTGACGGTTGCGCAGGTCGGCGTTGATGGCGTCTATCTCGTCCTGGTCGGTGATCGCCCACAGCCGGTGGGTGAGGCCGTCCTCGGTTCCGGCCGTGACGAGGGGCGGTCGTTTGGCGGCCACCTCGTCCACCAGGCGGGTCGCCTTGCCGTTGTCGCCGTTGTAGAGCAGGAAGATGGGTTCGAGGTTGGCCTCGGTGGTGCTCATGAGAGCCAGCCGGTCGGCGATGGGGCCGGGCATGACGTCCTCGTGGGGGAGGATGACGCGTTCGGCGGGGTCGACCAGGCCGACGTCGCCGATCAGGCCACGCTGGAGGACGTGCGGGCCGCTCTGCTCGTACACGTACAGGGCGGGGGTGTCGTCGGCCACCAGGACGCCGGCGTCCAGCCAGGCCCTCAGGGTGTCCCTGGCCTCGGAGTAGCGGGCTTCGAGTGGCACCTCGGTCCGGTGGCGGAGTCTGGACGGGGTACCGGCCGAGCCGCGAGGGGTGCCGGGTTCGGTGGCGGGTGTCGCTTCGGGGTTGCAGGGAAGGATGAGGCGGACGACGTTGTTCGGGTGGGAGGCAAGGAGGGCTTCGACGTCCGCATCGCTGATCAGGTCGTACGGTGGGGAGGTCACCTTGGCGGGATCTTCGACATCGAAACGTACGCCTCGGAAGGGCCGTAGCACCAGTCCGTCAGGCACCGGCAGTTCAGGAGTCCCCATACCGGGCATGCTCCCATAAATGCTTGCGCCTACCAGGAGTTGCCCCAATCGTTTGCTGTCGCGCCCCTTACGCGGCGGAGCGGGAGCGAGGTTCGTCGTCCAGCGATGAAGGAGTCCTCACGCATGGTTCAGGGCGGAAATGGTCGCGATGAGTCCGTGGGTGGCGTTCCCGGGGGCGGTGTTTACGACTGGTATCAGCGTGGTGTGAAGTTGCTGAAGGAGGGGAGCCCGGCGGCTGCCGCGGCGTTGCTGGAGCGGGCCGCCGCTGCTGAGCCGCAGTCCCGGAGCATCCTTGAGGCGCTGGCTCGGGCGCAGTTCAACTCCCGCCAGTACGCGGAGGCCGCGGCCAGCTTCCGGCAGATCGTGGATGCGAACCCGGCTGAGGATTATGCGTACTTCGGGCTGGGCTTGTCGTTGTGGCGTACGGGGGATCTGGAAGGCGCTCAGGAGCCGCTGGCCATCGCGGTGGCCATGCGGCCGGACGAGCGGCATTACGTGTCGGCCTTGAAGAGTGTGCGGGCGACGTTGAGGGCTCGCCGAGAGATGTAGGGGGGCAGGCGGGCGCGGGAGCCGGCCATGGCGAACGTCGCCTCCCAAGCGACTGTGCCAGCTGGGCGTTTCGATCCTCCCTGGGGCATCAGCTCGGACGGGAGCCCCTGCGGTGTTTGCTCGCGGCCCGTGGTGCTGAGCGGGCGTCGTCGCAGCAGAGCGCTTTCTTGGTCTGGCTCCGTGCTGGATGGTGTGTGTCCGTGGCCCGGCACGCGACTATGCCGTGCCCTGGTCGGTGACGCTGTCGCTGAGAACCTTCCGGGGCCTCGACGAGGCGTTCATGCCGTCGAGGGGTTCATGCCGTCACGCATGGGCGGCCATGTCCGCGCGTTCCCCAGCCGCTGACGGCGGCTGAGGGAGACATCGCGGCACTTGCCCGCTGCCGACCCCGAGCACCTGGCCGGCCTTGACGACTCCGCCCATTACCGGAGAAGTGGCTACCCCACTGCTGTGCGACCGACTCGGGTTGTGTGGAGAACATGACCTACTGGGACATGAGGGGCCTGTGCGGTGGCTTTCCCAGCCGAATGCCCAGGGGGCGTGGTGCGGCGAATGCAGCCGTCGTGGCTGCCCAGGCCGTTCCTGTTCGAGCGTGCAGGCATGCCGTGGCTGCATCTGGCTGCCCTTGCGTAAGGGAACAGGCATGCCAGTGGCCGCATTTGGCTGCTCCACCCCCATGGAAGCGGCGCAAGGCTGTCGTGAGGGACTTTGCCCGGGGGCTGCGCGGCAGAACGGCGCCTTGAGGGCCGTGCCCCAGTTCCGGGCTTGTCGGCCGTCGCCTTCCACGCGTGCCGTCACGTCTATGCGACTGGTCAGGCGTCAGCCGTGGCGGGTGGCGTTGGCGAGGATGGCGGATCGGAGGTAGGCGGCCAGGCCGGGCGAGGTGCGGTCGAAGGCGGCGGTGAAGCGGGGGTCGGAGACGTACAGGTCGGCCAGGCCGCGGTGGATGTCGTACGTGCAGTCGTAGAACCAGCGGGAGAGGTGGGCGCGGTGTTCCTCGGCCAGGTCCATCGCGAGGTCGCCGTCTGCCGGGACGTCGGCGTGCATCGCGTCGGCGAGCCGGACCGAGAGGGCGGCTGCCTCGGCCTCGTGTCGCCGCCAGTCCTCCCGCGTGTAGGTCGAGGTGCGGCGTGCGGATTCGGCCCAGGCGTGTGTGCCGCCCCAGCGTTCCTCGGCCTCCGCCGCGTGCTCGTCATGGGCGGGAGCGCCGAGCAGTTCTATGCGTTCCTCGGTCGTGGCGTCGGGCTCGCGGGACATGGTCGTCCTTCCGGTGTCGGGTACGGGTTTCCCGATCCACGAGGAGAGGGCTTCCTGTGGCGGGGTACGAAGGCGACGCTAAAGTCTCACGCGGCGTGAGAGTCAAACGGGAAGAGGCGCTGTGCTGATTGACGGCTATGACACCCTGCTGCTCGACCTCGACGGTGTGGTCTATCTCGGACAGCACGCGGTTCCCGGGGCCAGGCAGGCGCTGGAGGAGGCGCAGGGCAAGGGGGTCCGGCTCGCCTACGTGACCAACAACGCCTCCCGGACGCCCGCCGCCATCGCCGCCCACCTGCGGGAACTCGGCGTCCCGGCCACGGCGGCCGATGTGGTGACCTCGGCGCAGGCGGCCGCGCGACTGGTCGCCGAGCGGGTGGCTCCGGGCGCCGCGGTGCTGGTCGTGGGCGGGTCGGGGCTGCGGGTGGCCGTACGTGCTCATGGGCTCAGGCCGGTGTCCGTCGCGGCCGAGTCGCCCGCGGCGGTGGTTCAGGGGATCGCTCCCGGTCTGTCGTACGCCCTGCTGTCGGAGGGGGCGCTGGCCGTACGGCAAGGCGCGCTGTTCGTGGCCTCCAACGGCGACAGCACCATGCCGACTGGGCGGGGTGAACTGCCGGGGAACGGGGCAATGGTCCGGGTCATCGCCGCCGCCACTGGGGTTGAACCGGTGTACGCCGGCAAGCCGGATCCGCCGTTGCACCGGGAGTCGATGATCCGTACGGGCGCTCGGCGGCCGCTGGTGGTGGGGGATCGGCTGGACACCGACATCGAAGGGGCCTCCAACGCGGGGGTTGAGAGCCTGCTGGTGTTCACCGGGGTGGCCACCCCGCTCGACGTGCTGACCGCTGCGCCCCGGCACCGGCCCACGTACCTGGCCGAGGACCTCGGCGCGCTGGTCCAGCCCTATCCCGACGTGCGGGACGGCGCCTGCGGGGGATGGCGGGCCGAGTGGCGTGACGGGACGCTGCACCTCGAAGGCGACGGCAGCCGGATCGACGGCCTGCGCGCAGCCTGCGACGCCGCCTGGACGGCCGCGGGCGAAGGGCAGATCGGGGAGGACGCGATCAAGGACGTCCTGAAGCGCGTGGGGTGAGACGACCGGCGCGGGGGGCCGCCTCGGCCTTGCCTCTCCCGCCCAGCAGCGGCCAGGAGCCCACGAGTCCTGTCGTGACGGCGTCCTTCTTCCACGGCTCGCAACACGACGGGCTCATCCACGCGCGTGGTGCAGGGGCAGTGCCGGTGATCGCGGGGAGCGTCAGATGGGGGCGACGTGGCCGCCGGAGGGCGGCTCAGTCGGTCGGGGGTCGAGGGGCAGCTTCGCTGTTCGCTTGTCGCCTAACAGTTAACGCACGCGCCGAGTAGTCGCCTGACAGCGAACACCCGCGCTGCGCAGCTGCGTAGGACATTGAACAGCCGCCTGAACGGAACCGGTCAGATCAGCTTGCGCAGGCGCAGCAGGTCGCCGAAGCTCGCGTCGATCTTCACCCGCCCTCCGAGCAGCGCACGGGCCAGATCCAGTTCGCCGTCGACCAGCGCGACCAGGTCGTCGCTCGCGATGGTGATCTTCACATCGGCCGGTTTGCCGCCCGCCGGCGGCTCCTCGGTGAACGGGTCGAGCCCCCCGTGGTGCAGCCGCCCGTAGAAGATCAGGTCGAGGTCGGAGACCCGGGCGCTGACCGTGCGCTCGACCACGTGTTTGGCACGATCCTCCGCGCCGATCTCGTCGAACTGGGCGACGAGCCTGGCCAGTGCCGCCCGGCACTCCTCGACGCTTGCCATGTTGGGCATCCTTTCTTTCCCTTTGCGGTCGGTAGCGTTCCACATCACTAGCACCCCCGTATGAGTCTCAACGCATGACACGCCTGCCAAGGTCCCGGGCGCTCGCCCGAGGCGTTACGGTCGAGTCATGAGTGAGCTGCCGGAGGAGACCGGTGACGAGCGGGTCGACGCCATCGTGGCCGGTCTCGGTCGTGTGGGCGAGCTGCCGGTGAACGAGCACGTGGCCGTGTTCGAGGAGGCGTTCGCCGGGCTGGAGTCCACTCTCGCGGGTGCGGGCGACGAAGCGCTGGGCGAGCGGTGAGCCGCAGGATCCGTCTCGACAGCGAGCTGGTGCGCCGCGGGCTGGCCAGGTCGCGCGAGCAGGCCGCCCAGCTCATCGAGGCCGGGCGGGTCAGCGTGGGCGGTCAGCAGGCGCACAAGCCCGCGACCCAGGTCGACACCGCCTCGGCCATCGTCGTCGCCGAGTCGGCCGACGGGCCCGACTACGTTTCGCGGGGAGCGCACAAACTGCTGGGGGCGCTGGAGGCGTTCAAGAGCCTGTCGGTGGAGGGGCGCAGGTGCCTCGACGCGGGAGCCTCCACGGGCGGCTTCACCGACGTGCTGCTGCGCCACGGCGCGGCCCACGTGCTCGCCGTCGACGTCGGCTACGGCCAGCTCGCCTGGTCGCTGCGCACCGACGAGCGGGTGACCGTGATGGAACGCGTCAACGTGCGCGACCTGACCCCCGACATGGTCGGCGAGCCGCCCACGCTGGTCGTGGGCGACCTGTCGTTCATCTCGCTGCGGCTCGTGCTGCCCGCGCTGGCGCAGGTCGCCGCGCCGCGGGCCGACTTCGTCATGCTGGTCAAGCCGCAGTTCGAGGTGGGCAAGGAGCTCGTGGGCGCGGGCGGCGTGGTGCGCGACCCCGAGCTGCGGGCCAGGTCGGTGCGCGAGGCCGCGGCCAAGGCGCAGGAGCTGGGGCTGAGCGTGCGGGGCGTGACCGCGAGCCCGCTGCCCGGCCCTTCCGGAAATGTCGAATACCTGCTGTGGCTGGGCAAAGGAGAGGGTGATCCGCCCGTCGCCGAGCTCGATGCCGAGATCCAGCGTGCCGTCGCGGAAGGGCCGCAATGAACCGGACCGTGCTGGTCGCCGTCCACACCGGGCGGGGCGCCGCCGTAGAGAGCGCCCGTCTGGTCATCAACCGGCTGGTCGGGGCGGGCATCAACGTGCGCGTCCTGGACACCGAGGCGCGTGACATCGGCTGTGGCGGGGTGGAGGTCGTCCCCAGCGACGACCCCGGCTCGGCCAAGGACGCCGAGGTCATGATCGTGCTCGGCGGCGACGGCTCGCTGCTGCGCTCGGCCGAGCTGGCCAAGCCCGCCGGCACGCCGCTGCTCGGGGTCAACCTCGGGCACGTCGGGTTCCTGGCCGAGGCGGAGGTGGCCGACCTGGCCTCGGCGGTCGACAGCGTGGTCGCCGGGCGCTACGACGTCGAGGAGCGCATGACGATCGACGTCCTGGCCAGGCAGAACGGCCGGGTGATCGCCGACACGTGGGCGCTCAACGAGGTCACCGTGGAGAAGCAGGAACGCATGCTGGAGGTGGTCGCCGAGATCGACGGGCGGCCGCTGTCCCGCTGGGGCTGCGACGGCGTGATATGTGCCACTCCTACGGGTTCGACGGCGTATGCGTTCTCGGCCGGCGGGCCGGTGGTCTGGCCGGAGGTGGAGGCGCTGCTCCTGGTGCCGATCAGCGCCCACGCGCTGTTCGCGCGGCCGCTGGTGGTCTCGCCCCGGTCCACGATGGCCGTGGAGATCCTGCCGGACACTCCGGGCGGCGTTCTGTGGTGCGACGGCCGCCGCCGTTTCGAGCTGCCCTCCGGGTCACGTGTGGAGGTGCGCAGGGGCGCCGAGCCGGTGCGCCTGGCCCGTCTGCACGGCGTCGAGAACACCGGCGCGCCCTTCACCGACAGGCTGGTCGCCAAGTTCGAACTACCGGTTCAGGGATGGCGCGGGAGAGTGCGACCCTGAATGAATGGAGGGCGGAGCGCGTAGGATCCCATGGGCAACAGGTGTCCGGAGACAATCGACCGGCCATCAGGCACGGCAGTGACGGGAGTGGGCAGTGCGACCAAGGGTCGAGGAGGTCCGCATCCAGGGGCTCGGCGTCATCGACGAGGCCGTACTCGAGCTTTCGCCGGGCTTCAACGTGGTCACCGGCGAGACCGGCGCGGGCAAGACGATGGTCGTCACGGGGCTCGGGCTGCTGTTCGGCGGCCGGGCCGATCCCTCGCGCATCCGTCCGGGGGCCGACAAGGCGACCGTGGAGGGCACGCTCGTCGTCGAGCCCGGCGGCCGGGTCGCCCAGCAGGTCGAGGACCTCGGCGGTGAGGTCGAGGACGGCGAGCTGATCATCTCGCGCACCGTCTCGGCCGAGGGCCGCTCCAGGGCCTGGCTCGGGGGCCGTACGGTGCCCGTCGGCACGCTGACGTACCTGGCCGACGACCTGGTGGCGGTGCACGGGCAGATGGACCAGCAGCGGCTGCTGCAGGCCGCCAGGCAGCGCGCCGCGCTCGACCGTTACGCCGGAAACGAGCTGGTCAAGCCGTTGCGGGCGTATTCACAGGCGTACAAGCGGCACAAGCAGGTCGGGGCGCTGCTCGACGAGCTGACCACCCAGGCCAGGGAGCGTGCCCAGGAGGCCGACCGGCTGCGGTTCGGCCTGGAGGAGATCGAGAAGGTCGACCCCAAGCCGGGCGAGGACGCCGAGCTGCGCGAGGAGGAGGAGCGCCTCTCGCACGCCGACGCGCTGCGCAGCGCGGCCACCACGTCCCACACCGCGCTGCTCGGCGACCCGATGGAGGCCGGCGGCGGCGCCCGTGACGTGATCTCGCTGCTCGGGGAGGCCCGCGCGGCCGTCGAGGCCGTGCGCGACTACGACCCCCAGCTCGCCGGCGTGGCCGACCGGCTCGCCGAGGCCGGATACCTGATCTCCGACGTCGCCACCGACCTGGCCGCCTACGCAGAGTCCATCGAGGCCGACCCCGCCCGTCTGGGAGCCGTGCAGGAACGCAGGTCCGTACTGGGCAGCCTGATCAGGAAGTACGCCGAGGACAGCGCAGGGGTGCTGGCCTGGGCCCAGCAGGCGGCCGCCCGCCTGGGCGAGCTCGAAGGCGACGACGAGCGCATCGAGGAGCTCACCCGCGAGCACGAGGAGCTCACCACCAGGCTCACCACCCTGGCCGCCGAGCTCACCAAGGTCCGCGAGGCCGCCGCCGAGCGGTTCGGCCAGGCCGTGACCGAAGAGCTGACCGCGCTGGCCATGCCCCACGCCCGGGTCGTGGTGCAGCTCACCCAGAGCGCCGAGTTCGGCCCGGAGGGCGTCGACGAGGTGGAGCTGCGGATGGCCGCCCATCCGGCCGCGCCGCCGCTGCCGCTCAACAAGGGCGCCTCCGGCGGCGAGCTGAGCCGCGTCATGCTCGCGATCGAGGTCGTGTTCGCCGGTGCCGACCCGGTGCCGACGTTCGTGTTCGACGAGGTCGACGCGGGGGTCGGCGGCAAGGCCGCGGTCGAGATCGGGCGCCGGCTGGCCCGGCTCGCACGCACCGCGCAGGTGATCGTCGTCACCCACCTCCCGCAGGTGGCGGCCTTCGCCGACCAGCATCTGGTCGTCGAGAAGGCCAGCGACGGCAGCGTCGTGCGCAGCGGCGTCGTCACGCTCAACCACGAGGGGCGCGTCCGCGAACTGTCGCGCATGCTGGCCGGTCTGGAGGACTCCGAACTGGGCCGGGCGCACGCGGAGGAGCTGCTCGGGCTCGCAGCGGCCGACAGGTGATTCAGCGTGACATAGTGGACACGCGGCGTAGTGCTTGGCCTCCGCGCTGTTTCCCTCTGGCAGGATGGTCATGATGAAGGTTCCGGGGAGCAAGATGCCGGGCCTCCGTGGCAGGAAGGTCGGTGACCTTCCCGGTGTGACGGCAGTGGCGAGAATCGACCGGCGAACCAAGAGGCTGACCAAACGCCTCCAGCCCGGGGAAATAGCGATTATCGACCATGTCGACGTTGACCGGGTCAGCGCGGAGGCGCTCGTCGCGTGCGGCGCGGCGGCTGTGGTCAACGTCGCCGCCGGCATCAGCGGCCGCTATCCCAACCTGGGTCCGCAGATCCTGCTCGACGCGGGCATGCCGTTCGTCGACAACGCCAACCCCGAGCTGTTCGAACGCGTCAAGGACGGCGACGTCATCCGCCTCCACGAGGGCGTCATCTACCTCGACGACGACGTCGTGGGCAAGGGCGACGAGCAGACGGCCGAGGCCGTCGAGGCCGCCATGGCAGAGGCGCGCGCCGGGCTGGCCGTGCAGATCGAGGCTTTCGCCGTCAACACGATGGAGTACGTTCGCGGTGAGGGCAAGCTTCTCATCGACGGAGTCGGCGTGCCTGAGATCCGCACCCCGATGGAGGGCAGACATGTCCTCATCGTGGTGCGCGGATATCACTACAAGGAAGACATCGCCACTCTCCGCCCCTACATCAGGGAATACCGTCCCGTCCTCGTCGGCGTCGACGGCGGCGCCGACGCGCTGCTGGAGGCCGGTTACCTCCCCGACGTGATCGTGGGCGACTTCGACTCCGTCTCGACCAAGGCCCTGACCTGCGGCGCCGAGCTCGTCGTGCACGCCTACCGCGACGGCCGCGCCCCCGGCCTGGAGCGGGTGCACCAGCTCGGCCGCGAGGCGGTCATCTTCCCGGCCACCGGCACCAGCGAGGACATCGCGATGCTCCTGGCCGACGACAAGGGCGCCGAGCTGATCGTCGCGGTCGGCACCCACGGCACCCTGGAGGAGTTCCTCGACAAGGGCCGCTCCGGAATGGCCAGCACCTTCCTGACCCGGCTGATCATCGGCAGCAAGCTCATCGACGCCAAGGGCGTGAGCAGGCTCTACCGCAGCCGCATCACCACCTCCCAGCTCCTGATGCTCGTGATCACCGCCCTGATCACCATGGGGGTGGCGCTCTTCCTGTCGCCGCTCGGCCAGACCTGGCTGAACGGCCTGCAAGACGTCTGGAACGCATTCATCTTCTGGCTGGTCGGACTCTTCTCGTGATCGATTTTCGCTACCACGTCGTCTCCATCGTCGCGATCTTCCTGGCGCTGGCGGTCGGGATCGTCCTGGGCACCACGTTGCTGCAGGAGCCCGCGGTCAAGTCCGCGCAGGAGATCTCCGCGCAGCTCACCAAGACCAAGGACGAGCTGCGCGTGCAGATCGACCAGCTCCAGGGGCGCGAGGCGGGCAACGACGCCTTCGTCACCAGCGTCACCCCGAAGCTGGTGGCCGGCGAGCTGACCGGCCAGCGCGTGCTGCTGGTCGAGGCGCCGGGGTCGAGCACCACGTTCCGCGAGGCCGAGCAGCAGGTGCTGGAGGAGGCGGGCGCCGAGGTGAGCGGGCGCGTCACGCTGACCGAGAAGTTCTTCGCCCCCGACCGCAGCGGTGTGCTCGACGGCCTGGTCAACCAGCTCAAACCGGTCGACATGGTCTTCCCGTCCACGGCGACCGTCTGGGACAAGGCCGGCGCACTTCTCGCCTCCACGCTGCTCACCACCGACCAGGCACAGGCGGGCACCCCCAATGCCGCGACCGCCGCCGTCATCAGCGGGTTCGAGGCGGGCGGGCTGGTCAGCACCGACGGCGACCCCGCCAAACGGGCCATGCTGGCGGTGATGTTCGCGCCGGAGAAGGCGTACGAGGGTGAGCAGGCCGAGACCCAGCTGGGCGCGCTCGTCTCGGTCGCCGACCGGCTCGACGCCGCGGGCAAGGGCGCGGTGCTGGCCGGCAGCGCCGCCAACGCGGCCGTCACCGGGGGCGCCGTCAGTGCCCTGCGCGACGACGGCGACGTCGCCAAGCGCGTGTCCACCGTCGATACCGTCGATATGCCCACGGGCCGGGTCGTGGTCGTCTACGCTCTCCGGGAGCAACTGAGCGGGCGGGCCGGCCAGTACGGCATCGGCAAGGGGGCCTCGGCCACCCAGCCCGCGCTGCCGACCACCACACCCTCACCGACCCAGTCAGGGAGCTGACATGGCCCGTGGCCTGCTCTACGCGCTGGCCGGCGCCGCGATCGGTGCCGCCGCCGCCCGTGCCGCCTACTCCGCCTTCACCCGGAACCGTCCGGCCGACCTGGGCGGGCGCTGGACGCGCAAGAACCACCGCGGCGAGCCCATCACCCTGCTGGAGGGGCCCGCGTTCGTGGCGGGCTCCGGCGCCGCGGCCGCGCTCACGCCCGGCCTGGCGCCGCGTACCCGGCTGGCCGCGGTGCTGGCCGGCGTCGGCACCGGCGCCCTCGGGGCCTACGACGACCTTTACGGCACCACGTCCTCCAAGGGGTTCAAGGGCCACCTGACGGCTCTGGCCCGCGGCGAGGTCACCAGCGGCGCCGTCAAGATCCTCGGGATCGGCGCCACCGGGCTGGGCGCCGCCGCCCTCGTCTCCGACGGGCCCGTCGACACCCTGGTCAACGGCGCGGCCATCGCCGGCGCCGCCAACCTCGCCAACCTGTTCGACCTGCGTCCCGGCCGGGCGATCAAGGTCGGGCTGCTGGCCGGCGGGCCGCTGCTGGCCGTCTCGCTGCTGCGGTCCTCGCCCGCCGCCGCGGCCCTGGCCGCCGTGCCGCTGGGCGCCGCCGCGGCGCTGCTGCCCGACGACCTCGGCGAGCGCGCCATGCTCGGCGACGCGGGCGCCAACTCCCTCGGCGCCCTGCTCGGGCTGGCCGCGGTTACCAAGCTCGGCAGGCCCGGCAGGCTGGTCCTCCTGGGCACGGTCGCGGCGCTCACCGCGGCCTCGGAGAAGGTCAGCTTCACCAAGGTCATCGCCGCGAACCCGGTGCTCAACCGGCTCGACATGCTCGGGCGGCGTCCCGTCGACCACGTGTGACCCTCCGCGCGCGATTGTCGGTGGCACCTGCCAGGATGTCGGCGTGACCGGATACTGGGCGGGGGAGGCCGGGTGCGGAGCGTGACGGCGCGGGGCGTGGCAGGTGGCGCCCTGCTCATCGGGGCGATCACCGTGCTGGCCCGGATCGCCGGCTTCGCCAAGCAGTACGCCTTCGCACAGACCGTCGGCACCAACTGCCTGTCCACCGCCTACATGACAGCCAACCAGATCCCCAACATCGTCTTCGAGGTCGTCGTCGGAGGTGCGCTGGCGGGCATGGTGGTGCCGGTGCTGGCCGGGTCCGCGGCCTCGCGCGAGCGCACCGGGCACATCAGCTCGGCGCTGCTGACGTGGGTCGTCGTGGTCCTGGTGCCGCTGGGGGCGCTCACCGCGTTGTTCGCCCGGCCGGTCATCGGCCTGTTCCTCGGCGAGGCCGTCAACGGATGCGACACGACCCAGCTCGTCGCCGTCGCCACCCGGATGCTGGTCGTCTTCGCCCCCCAGATCCCCCTGTACGGCGTGGCCGTCGTGCTCTACGGCGTGTTGCAGTCGCACAGCCGCTTCGCCGGGCCCGCGGTCGCGCCGCTGGTGTCCAGCATCGTGGTCATCGTGGCGTACCTGCTGTTCGTGCCGCTCAGCTCGGGGACCGTCGACCCGGCTCAGCTGCCCGGGCCGGCCGAGCTGGCGTTGTCGGTGGGCACCAGCCTGGGCGTGCTCTCGCTCGTGCTGACCGTGGTCGGGCCTGTGTCGCGGCTGGGGCTGCGGTGGCGACCCACCTTACGCTTCCCCGACGGCGTGGCCGGGCAGGTGCGCAGGCTCGCCCTGGCCGGGATCGCGGCGCTGCTCGCCCAGCAGGCCGCCATGATCGTCGTCGTGCTGCTGTCGAACAAGGCGATCGGCAACGGGGCCCTCACCGTCTACAACTACGCGTGGGCGATCTACCTGGTGCCGTACGCGGTGCTGGCCGTGCCGATCGCCACCAGCGCGTTCCCCCGGCTGTCGGCGCAGGCGGGCGACGCGGTCGCGTTCTCGGCGCTGGCGGCGCGGACCACGCGGGCAGTGGTGCTGGTCACGGGGCTGGCGGCCGGGGTGCTGGCCGCCGTGTCGGGGCCTGGGGCGGTGGTGTTCCTGGGAGGCAGGAGCGAGGTGCCGCCGCCTCAGCTCGCCCTGGCGATCGCGCTGTTCGCGCCGGGCATCGTCGGCTACGGGCTCATCGCCCATCTGAGCAGGGTGCTCTACGCGGCCGGGCTCGGGCGGGCGGCCGCCACCGGGACGGTGGCGGGGTGGCTGGTCGTCATCGTCGCGCAGACCGTGCTCGTGCTGCTGCTGCCCGCAGGGTGGAAGATCGGCGGCATGGCGCTGGGGATGAGCGTCGGCATGACCGCCGGTGGAGTGTTGCTGCTCGGGGCCGTGGTGCGGGCGCGCGGGAGCGGTGCCGCGGCGGGGCTGCCCCGGGCCGCGGGGGCGGCGATCGCCGGTGGTGTGCTGGGGTACCTGGCGGGGGCTGGGGTGGTGAGGTGGCTCGGGGTCTCGGGCATCTGGCCGAACGTGGGTGCGGTGGTGCTGGCGGCGGTGGTGGCCGTGGTGGTGGGGGCTGCCGTCCTGGCGGCGGTGGACCGGCCGGATGCCAGGGTGGTGGCCGGGCTGCTCGGACGGGGCGGCTGATCCACGGCCGCTGATCCTCTGCCTGTTGTGTGGTGGGTGCGCTCCGGCGGTTCTGGTTGTCGCGCACGGCTTCGGGGGGCGGACGCTGGTCGCGCATGGGTTCGGGCGCGGACGGCTGGTCGCGCTTGGCTTCGGACGCTCGGTCGGCTGTTCGTGTGCGGCTTCTGACGCTCGGTCGGCTGGTCCCGTACGGCTTCTGGGGCTTGCACAGCTGGGTCGTGCTTCTGGGGCTGGACGGCTGGTCGCGCGGGGCTTCTGAGGCTGGCACGCCTAGTGGCGCGCGGTTCGTGGTGGCGTGGCTCCTGGGTTTCTCTGATTTCTGCGCTTCTGCAGTGTGTGGCTTGGAGTTGGTGCTGGTTCCGCGGTGCGAGGTCTTCTGTGTGAGGCAGGGCTTCCTCGAAGGCTTGCCTTCGAGGGGCCTGGCCTGTGTCAGGTGACGGGCCATGCGGGGCCAGGAGCCATCTGGGGGCGTGGCCTCTGGAAGGTTGCTGGCCTTGGAAGGGGCGCAGGGCATCGGGCACATGGTTCCGGTGGTGCTTGACCTCTTGCGCGCCAGGCACCCACAAGGCTGGCCGGGCTGTGAAGGTGCCCACATTTCTGGGGTCCGTGAAGCTCAGGGGCTGTCGATCTGCTGGGCATCACGAACGTGCCACGGGCGTGGGAACCGTGGATCCCGGCTTGGGGCACAGGGGCCTGCGCGGTTGGTCGGTGGTCATGGCGGACCAAGGCGTGGTGGTTGGGGGCCTTTGAGGCTCAGGTGCCTGTGGGGGGCCGGTACTGGGCGTCGGCGGGTTTGGTGGGTGAGATCGGGAAGCTGCGGCGTGATTCGGGCTACGGTTTCAGCTTTGAGGTGTGGCTGCGGGTTCCGGTGAGGGGTCAGGAGGGGTCGTGCGGGTGGCTTTTGTGATGGGGACCACGTCGGGTGGGACCGGGCGGCATGTACGGATGCTCGTCGAAGGGCTGGTGCAGCGTGGCCACCAGGCGGCGGTGGTGGGGCCGGGGAGTGTCGAGGAGGCGTTCTCCTTCCGGGCGGCGGGAGCCACGTTCGCCGAGGTGCCCGTGTCGGACCGGCCGCATCCGCTGAACGACCTGCGCGCGGCGCTCGCGATCCGGCGGCTGACGCGCGACGCCGACGTCGTGCACGCCCATGGCCTGCGAGCGGGGGCGTTGGCGAGCCTGGCACTGAGGGCGTTCAGAGCTCAGGGGAAGCGAAGGGGCGACGGCCGGGAGGGGCCGGGGGTGGTGGTCACCTTGCACAATGCGCTTACCGCCGGCGGTTTCGTGGGGTTCGTCTACGGGGTGCTGGAGCGGATCGTGGCGCGGCGGGCCGACCGGGTGCTGGTGGTCTCGCCGGATCTGGCGGAGCGGATGAGCGTCCTGGGAGCTCGGGAGGTGGCGGAGGCGGTGGTGCCCGCGCCTCCGCTCCGGCCCGCCCGGCGCAGGCCGGAGGAGGTGCGGGAGGAACTGGGGGCAGGTGATCGTCCCCTGGTGCTGACGATCGCCCGGCTCGCCCAGCAGAAGGGGCTCGACACCCTGCTGGACGTGGCGGCCGGGCCGTGGGAGTCGCCGGCCCCCCTGTTCGCCGTCGCGGGTGAGGGGCCGTTGCGGGCGGAACTGGAGGACCGGATCCGGTCCCGGAACCTTCCCGTCCTGCTTCTCGGAGACCGGGACGACGTCCCCGACCTGCTGGCGGCCGCGTCCGTCGTGGTCAACTGCAGCCGCTGGGAAGGGCTGCCGCTCAGCCTCAGCGAGGCACTGACGGCGGGCAAGCCGGTGGTGGCCTCCGACGTCGGCGGGATCCCGTGGCTGGTCGGCGACGCGGGGATGCTGGTGCCGTACGGGGACGCCGAAGGGCTGCGCAGCGCGTTGCGCGAGGTCCTGGGCGAGCCGGGGGCCGCGCGGACGCTGGCCGAGGCGGCCGCCCGGCGCGGACGGGAGTTGCCGGACGGTGACGATGCCGTGGAGAGCGTCCTCGGGGTGTACGAGGGGGCAAGATCGAATGGATGATGAGATCAGAGTGTCGGCGTATACTGCGTGGGTTAGGGAGGGGAGTATCCCTTCGCGACAGCCTCGTCATCACGGTGCAGCCCCGCTCCACGGGGCCCCCGGGGCTGCCGGTCCGCGTTGTTCGCGGGCGGGAGAGACCTCCGGCAATGAGTCATGCATGCCGGAGGGTTTGAATCGTGACCGTACCCGTGTGGGCCTGGATCGCCGTCATCGGCGGTCTGCTGGTCGTCCTCGCCTTTGACCTTTGGATCGTCGACCGCGGTGAAGCCCGTGAGTTCTCCATGCGGCAGGCCGGATATTGGGTCACCTTCTATGTCGCCCTGGCCGCGTTGTTCGGCGTGGGGTTGTGGGCCACCTTCGGGGCCGACAAGGCGGGGGAGTTCTTCGCCGGTTACATCACTGAATACAGCTTGAGCGTCGACAACCTGTTCATCTTCTTCATCATCATGAGCAGGTTCGCGGTGCCGCGGCCCTACCAGCACAAGGTGCTGCTCGTCGGCATCGTGCTCGCGCTGGTCATGCGCGGCATCTTCATCGCGCTCGGCGCCGCGGCGCTTGAGCGGTTCAGCTGGCTCTTCTACGTCTTCGGCGCCTTCCTCGTCTACACCGCCGTCAACCTGATCCGGCAGCACCTCAAGGGCGAGGAAGACGAGTTCAACGAGAACATCCTGCTCAGGTGGGTGCGCCGGGCGTTCCCGACCACCGAGGGGTACGTCGGCTCGAAGGTCAGCGTCAAGATCGACGGCCGCCGCATGGTGACCCCCATGCTCATCGTGATGGTCGCCATCGGCACCACCGACCTGCTGTTCGCCCTCGACTCGATTCCGGCCATCTTCGGGCTCACCAAGGACCCCTACGTCGTCTTCACGGCCAACGCGTTTGCCCTGATGGGGCTGCGTCAGCTTTACTTCCTGCTGGGCGGGTTGCTGCAGCGACTCGTCTACATCAGCTATGGTTTGGCGTTCATCCTCGGGTTCATCGGGGTTAAGCTGATAATGGAGGCGTTGCATGCCAGCGGCGTCTCCTGGGCACCCGAAATTCCCATCTGGGTGTCGCTCACGGTCATCGGCTCCACCATGGCGATCACCACGGTTGCGAGCCTGATCAAAGCCCGCATGACGAGCGGCGAAGGCGAGCACACGCACCCGGAGCAGGTCTAGCGGAACGGCTATCGAGGCGCTTTGCTTGTGAAGTTGCGCCGTGTAATAGTTGCGAGTTCCGTAACAGCATGGCAAAGCGCCTAGTCCAGTCACCACCAAAGGTTGTACGTGTCAGACGATTCTGCTAAGTCGAGCCGCGTCCGGCTCGCGCGCGGGGTCTCCCCGTGGCTCCTCCCGACGGCGGCCGCGGCGGCCGCCACCGCGCTGCTGACGCGCCGAGACCGGCGCTGGGCCCTGGCTGCGGCCCCGCTGGGTGCGCTCACGGGCGGCATGCTCTGGTTCTTCCGCGACCCCGAGCGCACTCCTGGCGAGGGGCGCATCCTGTCGCCCGCCGACGGCGTGGTGCAGAGCATCGATCCCTGGCCCGACGGCCGCACCCGCGTCGCGATCTTCATGAGCCCCCTGAACGTGCACGTCAATCGTGCCCCTCTTGCGGGAAATGTCACGTCCGTGCAGCATGTCGCAGGTGGGTTCCTGCCGGCGTTCAACAAGGACAGTGACCAGAACGAGCGCGTGGTGTGGCATTTCGAGACCGCGCTGGGCGACATCGAGATGGTGCAGATCGCGGGCGCCGTGGCGCGCCGGATCGTGCCGTACCTGAGCGCCGGGGCGAAGGTGGCGCAGACCGAGCGCATCGGGCTCATCCGGTTCGGCTCGCGGGTCGACATCTACCTTCCCGAAGGCATCTCGCCCGCGGTCACCGTGGGGGAGAAGACGGTTGCGGGGGTGACCAGAATTGACCACGGCTGACGCCGGCAGCTGGCAGGCGGGCGAGGAAGAGCCCCGCGGTCCCGTGGGCAAGGCGTTCCGCCTGTCCGCCGCGGACTCGCTCTCGCTGGGCAACGCGGTCTGCGGGTTCCTCGCCGTCTGCGTCCTGGCCTACTCGGCGATTCAGCAGCTCACGGTCGCCGACGGCAAGTTCACGCCCACGCCGAGCTACTTCGCCACCGCCATCGTCCTGCTGCTCATCGGCGCGACCTGCGACCTGTTCGACGGGCTCGTCGCGCGGCGCTTCCGCGCCTCGGCGATGGGCGCCGAGCTGGACAACCTGGCCGACGTGATCAGCTTCGGGTTCGCGCCCGCGTTCATGGTCGTGATCTGGGGTGTCGGCGCGCCGCCTTCGGTGCCGTTCATCGCGGTGGTCACCGCCGCGGCGGCCGTGCTGGTCGCCGGTGTCGTACGCCTGGCGCGCTTCGCGTGCGTCAAGACCAAGAGCGGCGACTTCATGGGCCTGCCCATCCCCATGGGCGCCATGACCGTGATCTCCATCGTGCTGCTGTTCCAGCCCAGCATCTGGGCGCTGTTCGCGGTGCTCGGCGTGGCCTGGCTGATGGTCAGCCGGATCGAGTACCCCAAGCCGAAGGGACAGCTCGCGGCGGTCGTCCTCGGGTGGATCATGGTGAACGTGGCCTTCCTCACGTTCTGGGTGGCCTGGCCGGAAGGCGGCGACCTGCCGATCAAGATCGGCGCGACCATGCAGATCGCGCTCGTCGCGGCCATCCCGCTGCGCATGTTGTTCTACAAGCGGGAGCTGCGCAAGGAAGCCGAGCGAATCGGCAACTAGGGGATTTTTCATCCATCTTCGGTTTTGATGGATTCATGTCGGCCATGCCGCGCGAGCACACGCGTACGTACTACCTCGGCAAGCTGGCCACCGAGCTGGAGCAGCGCGGGCTGACCGCCACCCTGCGGGCCAACCCGCCCGCGCTGCGGATCAGCGATCCCGACACCGCGCTGCTGGCCGAGACGATCGACTGCGTGCCGCTGCCCGAAGGGTGGTTCTACCGCTGGTCGTGGGGCGAGCTCGTGGGCCTGGCCGACGATCCCGCCCTGGCGGCCGGGCGCATCGTGCGCGTGCTGGCCGCGGGCAGGTGAGCTACCAGCCTCTGGCCTTCCACTCGGGCAGCGAGGGACGTTCGGCGCCGAGCGTCGTGTCCTTGCCGTGGCCGGGGTAGACCCAGGTGTCGTCGGGCAGGCGGTCGAAGATGCGCTCGGTCACGTCGGTGTAGAGCCGCTCGAAACGCTCCGGGTCCCTGCCGGTGTTGCCCACCCCACCGGGGAACAGGGAGTCGCCGGTGAACAGGTGACGGCCGTCGGGGCCGCCGTCGTAGAGCAGCGCGATCGAGCCCGGGGTGTGGCCGCGCAGGTGGATGACCTCCAGGCTGACCGGGCCGAGGGCGATCGTGTCGCCGTGGTCGACCGTGCGGCCGGCCGGGACGGGCAGGGCGGGCGCGTCGAGCGGATGGGCGATCACCTCGGCGCCGGTGACCCGGGCCACCTGTTCGAGGGCCTGCCAGTGGTCGCCGTGCTGGTGGGTGGTGACGATCGCGCCGAGCGGCTGGTCGCCGACGAGCGCCAGCAGCCGGTCGGCGTCGGCCGCGGCGTCGATCAGCAGCTCGTCGCCGGTCTCGGTGGAACGCAGCAGGTAGGCGTTGTTGTCGTGGGGGCCGACCGCCAGCTTGGAGATGGTCAGGGCGGGCAGCTCGCGCACGTCGGCGGGGCCGCCGACCCGGACGTCGCCGGTGTAGGTCATGGGTAGTCCTTCGGGGGCGTCGCGGGCAGATCAGCGGGGGCCGGCATCGTCAGCCACGGCGGCGGCTCGGGAAGGAGCGCGCCACCGTCACCAGGCGGCGACGGCTGTCCCGCGGGCACCAGGGTAACGCCCTCGCCCTCCGACCTTCCCGTCAACCAGGCCAGCATGTCGGCCGGTCGGCCCTGGACCGCCGGGCCGTGGCCGAGGTTCTGCTACCTTTGCCCCGGCTCGCCGGTCAGGACGACCTCGCTCACCGTGCTGCGGTCGTACGGCCAGGATCGGCGGAGGTCGTGCAGTTCGCGGCGGACGAACGTCTCCGGCCAGTCGCGGGGGCCGTACCCGGCGCCGAGGTCCACGTGGTGCATGCCCACCTCGCGCAACCGGCGTACCAGGATGTACCAGGCGGGATGTGACGGCGGCCGCATGCCGCGTACGGGCGCCGGCCACGCCTCGGCGGGCAGATCGCGGATCGCGGCGGCCAGGCGCGCGGCGCTGTCGGCCAGGTCGGCCAGGTGGCGCGCGGCCGGGCGGGCGGCGGCGGCCTCGATCTCGGCGGTCCTGGCCTCCAGGGAGGGGTACTGCGGGGTCTCGACGCCCGTCCTGGCCCAGGTGAGCAGGCGGAGATGGGAGCGGGCGTTGCCGGCCAGGTGGGCGAGGACGTGCCCTCTGGTCCAGCCGGGCAGCAGGGACGGGGCCGCGACGTCGGCGTCGGACAGGGACGCGGCCGTGGCCAGCAGCCGGTCTGTCGCGGAGGCGAGTTCGGCCTGTACCGCGGGTAGAACAGTCATGTCCGGATATTTCATCACTTAGGTGTCCAAGGTCGGGTGCGGGCATAAAGCGGCAGGTCAAGTGGTTGACTCTC
Organism: Nonomuraea sp. NPDC004702; assembly: GCF_053601695.1. NCBI lineage: Bacteria > Bacillati > Actinomycetota > Actinomycetes > Streptosporangiales > Streptosporangiaceae > Nonomuraea > Nonomuraea sp. NPDC004702. The sequence continues at coordinate 99,881 of NZ_JBSGCE010000032.1, read as the reverse complement.
AAAGGGCTCCTGCCGACGCGGGAGATGGCCGTAACCTGTGAAGGACGGATTTTCGGGGGCCGGGGATCGGCTCGCCGAAAATGTCGGTGCCCCCGTCTACCATCCCCCGTGGACCTATCCGCCTTTCGACCTCCGGGATCGCCGTGGCAGACCGCCTGATCGTGCGTGGTGCACGAGAACACAACCTCAAGGACGTCTCGCTTGACCTGCCGCGAGACTCGCTGATCGTCTTCACCGGCCTCTCCGGCTCCGGCAAGTCGAGCCTGGCCTTCGACACGATCTTCGCTGAGGGCCAGCGGCGCTACGTCGAGTCCTTGTCGGCCTACGCCCGCCAGTTCCTCGGCCAGATGGACAAACCCGACGTCGACTTCATCGAGGGCCTGTCGCCCGCGGTGTCCATCGACCAGAAGGCCACCAGCAAGAACCCCCGCTCCACCGTCGGCACCATCACCGAGGTCTACGACTACCTGCGCCTGCTGTGGGCGCGCATCGGCAAGCCCCACTGCCCGGCCTGCGGCCGTCCGATCGCCCGGCAGATGCCGCAGCAGATCGTCGACCGCGTGATGGACCTGGAGGAGGGCACCCGTTTCCAGGTGCTCGCCCCGGTCATCCGCGGCCGCAAGGGCGAATACGCCGAGCTGTTCCGCGAGCTGCAGACCAAGGGCTTCGCGCGGGCCAGGGTCGACGGCACGGTCGTGCGGCTGGAGGAGCCGCCGACGCTGAAGAAGTACGAGAAGCACGACATCGAGGTCATCGTCGACCGCCTGTCGGTCAAGGAGTCCTCGCGCCGCCGGCTCACCGACTCCGTCGAGACCGCGCTGCAGCTGTCCGGCGGCACGATCACGCTGGAGTTCGTCGACCTGCCGGAAGACGACCCGGGCCGTGAGCGCTTCTACTCCGAGCACCTCTACTGCCCCTACGACGACCTGTCGTTCGAGGAGCTGGAGCCGCGCTCGTTCTCCTTCAACTCGCCCTTCGGCGCCTGCCCCGAGTGCACCGGCCTCGGCACCAAGATGGAGGTCGACCCCGACCTGGTGGTGCCCGACCCCGAGCGCACGCTCGGCGACGGCGCGCTGCACCCGTGGTCGGGCGGCCACACCAGCGAATACTTCGTCCGGCTGATCGAGGCGCTCGGCCACACGGTCGGGTTCACCCTCGACACGCCGTGGGAGCGGCTGCCCAAGAAGGCCCAGAAGTCGCTGCTGTACGGCCACGACGAGCAGGTGCACGTCCGCTACAGCAACCGCTATGGCCGCCAGCGCTCCTACTACACCACCTTCGACGGCGTCATCCCCTGGGTGCAGCGCCGGCACGCAGAGGCCGAGAGCGACGCCACGCGCGAGCGCTTCGAGGGCTACATGCGCGAGATCCCGTGCCCGGCCTGCAAGGGCGCCCGGCTCAAGCCGGTCACCCTCGCCGTCACGGTCGACGACCGGTCGATCGCCGAGGTCGCGGCCATGTCGATCGGCGAGTGCGCCAAGTTCCTGGCCGAGCTCAAGCTGTCCGACCGTGACATGCACATCGCCGAGCGGGTGGTCAAGGAGATCAACGCCCGCATGGGCTTCCTGCTCGATGTCGGCCTCGACTACCTGACCATGGACCGCGCCGCCGCCACCCTCGCCGGTGGCGAGGCCCAGCGCATCCGGCTGGCCACGCAGATCGGCTCCGGGCTGGTCGGCGTCCTCTACGTGCTGGACGAGCCGTCCATCGGCCTGCACCAGCGTGACAACATGCGCCTGCTCGACACGCTGATCAGGCTGCGCGACATGGGCAACACGCTGATCGTCGTCGAGCACGACGAGGACACCATCGCCGCCGCCGACTGGGTGGTCGACATCGGTCCCGGCGCCGGCGAGCACGGCGGCCAGGTCGTGGTGTCCGGCACCGTCCAGGAGCTCCTCGCCAGCGAGGAGTCCATGACCGGCCAGTACCTGTCGGGGCGCCGGAGCATCCCGATCCCGGCCAAGCGCCGCAAGCGCGACAAGAAGCGGCAGATCACGGTCAAGGGCGCGCGCGAGCACAACCTCAAGGGCGTCGACATCGAGTTCCCCCTGGGCGTGTTCACGGCGGTGACCGGCGTGTCCGGGTCGGGCAAGTCGACGCTGGTCAACGACATCCTCTACAACGCGCTGGCCAAGGAGCTCAACGGCGCCCGCACGGTGCCGGGGCGGCACTCCCGCATCAACGGCATGGACCAGGTGGACAAGGTCGTGCACGTCGACCAGTCGCCGATCGGCCGTACGCCGCGCTCCAACCCGGCCACGTACACCGGGGTCTTCGACCACGTGCGCAAGCTGTTCGCCCAGACGGCCGAGGCCAAGGTGCGCGGCTACCAGCCCGGGCGGTTCAGCTTCAACGTCAAGGGCGGGCGCTGCGAGGCGTGCGCGGGCGACGGCACGATCAAGATCGAGATGAACTTCCTGCCGGACGTCTACGTCCCCTGTGAGGTCTGCCACGGCGCCCGGTACAACCGGGAGACGCTGGAGGTCCACTACAAGGGCAAGACGATCGCCGAGGTGCTCGACATGCCGATCGAGGAGGCGCTGGCCTTCTTCGACGCGATCCCGGCGATCAAGCGGCACCTGCAGACGCTCAACGACGTCGGCCTGGGCTACGTGCGGCTCGGGCAGCCGGCGACCACGTTGTCCGGCGGCGAGGCGCAGCGCGTCAAGCTCGCCTCCGAGCTGCAGCGCCGCCAGACCGGCCGGACGATCTACGTGCTCGACGAGCCCACCACCGGCCTGCACTTCGAGGACATCCGCCGGCTGCTCGGCGTGCTCGGGCGGCTGGTCGACGGCGGGAACACGGTGATCGTCATCGAGCACAACCTCGACGTCATCAAGACCGCCGACTGGATCATCGACATGGGCCCCGAAGGCGGGTCCCGCGGCGGCACGCTCGTGGCCGCGGGCACGCCCGAAGAGGTGGCGCTGGTGAACGAGAGCCACACCGGCCGCTTCCTGCGGAAGATCCTGTCGCTCTGAGGCGGGGACGGCTCGGGTGCGGCTGTGTCTCGCTGTGAGGTGGGTGGTGGTTCGGGCCGGGCTCGTCTCGCTGTGAGGTCGGTGGTGGTTCGGTGCGGCTGGGGCTCAGCTGGGTCAGGCGGTGGCTTGGGGCCCACCTGGGTCAGGTGGTGGCTCGGGTTTCGCCGGGGGTCAGGGCGGTGGCGCGGGCGCGGCGGCGGCGCTTGGCGGCGTCGCCGCGCTCCAGCCACCACTCGGCGAACAGCAGCGGCAGCACCCAGCCCAGCCAGGCGCTCAGCGCGCCGACCGTGGCGGCCAGCAGCGCCTGGTCGCCGTGGAAGGTGGTGTCGAGCTGCGGTGACAGCGTGATGACGAACACCGCGCCCCACAGGCGGTTGGTGATGATCGACATCGTCAGGGCGAAGCTGCGGATCATCCACCTGCGGTGATCGACGAACCTGCGCTGCCTGGCCATCCGCCAGCCGGCCAGGGTGCAGCCCAGCCAGAGCAGCGCCAGCACCACCCCGCTGGCCCTGGTCACCGGACCGAAGGGCGTGGCCAGGCTGACCACCAGTCCCAGCAGGCCGCCGGGCAGGCAGCCGCCGAAGACGTACACCCGGCCGATCACGCGGTGGGCCCGCGGATGGCGGGCGCGGAACCACGGCCAGACCTGCAGACAGCACGAGATCATCGCGATCGAGCCGAAGATCACGTGCAGGGAGAGCACCGCGAAGTGCGGCGGGAAGAAGTCGGGCGCGGGCACCCGCGACCGGCTCGGGTCCAGCGACAGGTAGGGCGGCAGCGAGAAGGCGACGAACGCGATCGCCACCACCACGAGGGGAGCCACCCACGGACGTCGCCACCAGCGCGGGCCGGACGTCGTGGGATTGGGAGTCTCGGTGAGTGTCATGAGCGACACGCTGGCGCCCGGCGCTGACCGCGGGCGCACCGTCCGCTGACCGTGCGCCGACCGCTCTTTGCCCCGACGGTGACCGTATCGGTCACCCGATGGGCGGACCGAGGGGTGGGGTCAATAAAGTTGAAGCACGGGTAACGGCTTGACCTGCTGGGGGTCGGCGGAGACGCGAAGGGTCGGCTAATTCATGACGGTGACGAATCAGGGCGAAGCCATGCCCGAAAACGGTGGCGGCATCGGGCGGCGCGAGATGCTCGGCGTGGCCGGGGTGGCCGCGTGCGGGCTGGCGCTGGCCGGGTGCGGGGCAGGCGACGCCAAGGCGCAACCCGCGTCGGGGATCAAGGGCAAGGTGCTCGCCAAGACGGCGGACGTGCCCGTCGGCGGCGGCACGATCGTGCAGGAGTGGCGGATCGTGATCACGCAGCCCACGAAGGGCGTCTACAAGGCGTTCAGCGCGGTCTGCACGCACAAGGGATGCACGGTGGGCACGCCTAAGGACAACGTCATCACGTGTGCGTGCCACGGCAGCGAGTTCGCCGCCGACAGCGGCCAGGCCACCAAGGGGCCCGCGACCGCGCCGCTGACGGTCTACCAGGTCAAGGTGGAGGGCGACGGCATCGTCGTGGTCTGAGGCCGTGGTCTGAGGCCGTGGCCTGAGGCCGTGGCTCAGGACACGGTCTGAGGGCCTGTCTCGGGATGGGGCTGAGGGCGCGCTCGGAGAGCGCGGGCTTAGGGGCAGTCTGAGGGTGCGGGCTGCGGCCGGCGCTCGGGGGCGGGCCGGGGAAGGCTTGTTCTGGGTAATTGTGCGTGGTTTCCGGGATTGGGGGCGTGCAGGCTGAACCGGTGCGGGGGCGCCGGCCGTACCTGCATGTGAGACCGAGACCTGGGAGGACGCACCATGACAGAAACGACGCGCCGGACGGTCATGCTCGGCGCCGGAGGCGCCGGGCTCGCGGCGGTTCTGACGGCGTGCGCGAGCTACGGTTCGCCGACGACGGCGGCGAACGAGGCGCCGGCCACCGAGGAGACGGCCGCCGGGGAGCCGTCGTCGGAGCCCAAGAAGAAGGTGAAGAAGAAGGCCAAGGCGCTGGCCGACACCGGCGACATCCAGGTCGGCGGCGGTGCGGTCTTCAAGGACCAGAAGGTCGTGGTGACGCAGCCGACCGAGGGGGAGTTCAAGGCGTTCACGGCGATCTGCACCCATGCGGGATGCACGGTCGCCAGCGTCTCGAACGGCACCATCAACTGCCCCTGCCACGGCAGCAAGTTCAAGATCGAGGACGGGTCTGTGGCCGACGGCCCCGCCGGCGCGCCGCTCGCGGAGAAGAAGATCACCGTGGACGGCGACAAGATCAGACTCGCCTAATCCCCGTCTCATGAATTTCTCACCTGCCTCCGGTTGGGTGGGACGCATGGGAGATGACCTTCGAAGCCGTCGGGCAGTGATAGCGGGCGTGGGCGCGGGCGGGCTGGCCCTGGCGATCAGCGCCTGCGGCGGAAGCACCGAGACCCCGGCGGCCACCGCCCCCGACGCGGGCGGCCAGTCGAGCGCGGCGCAGCCGGGCGCATCGCAGTCCAGCGCCCCGCAGGCAGGCGGCGCGCTGGCCAAGACCGCCGACATCCCCGTCGGCGGCGGGACGATCTTCAAGGACCAGAAGATCGTGGTGACGCAGCCGACGGCGGGTGAGTTCAAGGCCTTCAGCGCGATCTGCACGCACAAGGGCTGCCCCGTGGGCAGCGTCGCGGACGGCGCGATCGTGTGCCCGTGCCACGGCAGCAAGTTCAACATCGCCGACGGCTCGGTCACCAACGGCCCGGCCGACAAGCCGCTGGCCGCCCAGCAGATCAAGGTGGAGGGCGACCAGATCACCCTGGCCTGACCGCCGGCGTGATCCATGGCTTGACCCGAGAACGCGGTGAGCCCCGTCGTGCCGTCCGAAGGCTCGGCGGGTCACCTTGTCGGTGGCGCCTACTAGTCTTTGACCGTGGCGAGAGCAGCGGGCAGCCCCTTGAGTTTCCGGCCCAGACCAGGTTCGATCCCCGAGTCGCCGGGGGTCTACCGGTTCAGGGACGCGCACGGCCGGGTGATCTACGTCGGCAAGGCCAAGAGCCTGCGGCAGCGGCTCAACTCCTACTTCGCCGACTTCTCCGCGCTGCACCCGCGCACCCAGTCGATGCTCACCACGGCCGCCGACGTCGACTGGACCGTCGTCGGCACCGAGGTCGAGGCGCTGCAGCTCGAATACTCCTGGATCAAGGAGTTCGACCCGCGCTTCAACGTCAAGTACCGCGACGACAAGTCCTACCCCTACCTCGCGGTGACGATGGGGGAGGATTTCCCGCGCGTCCAGGTCATGCGGGGCGCCAAGCGCAAGGGCACCCGCTACTTCGGCCCCTACTCGCACGCCTGGGCCATCCGCGAGACCGTCGACCTGCTGCTGCGCGTCTTCCCGGTGCGCACGTGCAGCGCCGGGGTGTTCAAGCGGGCCGGGCAGATCGGCCGTCCGTGCCTGCTGGGCTACATCGACAAGTGCTCGGCGCCGTGCGTGGGCCGGGTGACCCCGCAGGAGCACCGCGAGCTGGCCGAAGACTTCTGCGACTTCATGGCGGGCAACACCACCCGCTTCATCAAGCGCCTTGAGAAGGACATGCGCGAGGCCGCCGCCGAGCAGGAGTACGAGCGGGCGGCCCGGCTGCGCGACGACATCCAGGCGCTGCAGCGCGCGCTGGAGAAGCAGGCCGTGGTGCTCGGCGAGGCCACCGACGCCGACGTGATCGCGCTGGCCGAGGACCCGCTGGAGGCCGCCGTCCAGGTGTTCTACGTGCGCGGGGGCCGCATCCGCGGTCAGCGGGGCTGGGTGGTCGACAAGGTCGAGGAGACCTCGCCCGGTGAGCTGGTCGAGCAGTTCCTGCTGCAGATGTACGGCGAGGCCGGCCCCGAGTCGATGCCGCGCGAGGTGCTCGTGCCCGCGCTGCCGCCCGACGCCGAGGCGGTCGCCGAGCTGCTGACCGAGCAGCGCAGGGCCCGGGTCGAGGTGCGCGTCCCGCAGCGCGGCGACAAGAAGGCGCTGATGGAGACCGTCGAGCGCAACGCCAAGGAGTCGCTGGCCCAGCACAAGATCCGCCGCGCCGGCGACCTGACCACGCGCAGCAAGGCGTTGCAGGAGATCGCCGACGCGCTCGACCTCGACCAGGCGCCGCTGCGCGTCGAGTGCTACGACGTCTCCCATCTGCAGGGCGAGAACGTCGTGGCGTCCATGGTGGTCTTCGAGGACGGTCTGGCGCGCAAGAGCGAGTACCGGCGCTTCGCGATCAAGACCAAGGAGGGCGACGTCGCCTCGATCCACGAGGTGATCATGCGGCGGTTCCGGCGTTACCTGGAGGAACGTTCGGCCACCGGCGAACTGGCCGCCGAGGACGACGACGGCCACGGGCCCATCGACCCCGAGACCGGCAAACCGCGCAAGTTCGCCTACCCGCCCAACCTGGTCGTCGTCGACGGCGCGGGCCCCCAGGCGGCCGCCGCGCAGCGGGCGCTCGACGAGCTCGGCATCGACGACGTCGCGGTGTGCGGCCTGGCCAAGCGGCTGGAGGAGGTGTGGTTGCCCGGCGACGACCAGCCAGTGATCATGCCTCGTTCAAGTGAGGGTCTCTACCTGCTGCAACGCGTCCGCGACGAAGCACACAGGTTCGCCATCACCTACCATCGTTCCAAGAGGTCCAAGTCAGTGAAGGAGAGCGCGCTCGACGGCGTGCCCGGCCTCGGGCCGGCGCGCAGGCAGGCGTTGCTCAAGCACTTCGGCTCCGTCAAGAAGCTACGCGAGGCCAGCGCGACCGAGATCTGCGAGGTTCCCGGCATCGGGCCGGCCCTCGCCGAGGTCATCGTGTCGACGCTGAAGGGAGATACATCGTGAACACCCGCGAGGGAGCGCAGGGTGTCGGCGAACGGAGTGAGGCCATGAGCACCGAGCCGGCGTTCGTCATCGTCACCGGCATGTCCGGGGCGGGGCGCAGCACGGCCGCCAAGGCGCTGGAAGACCTGGGCTGGTTCGTCATCGACAACCTGCCGCCGGGGCTGCTGTTCGCGATGGCGGAGGAGGCGGGCAAGGTCAAGCTGGCCGCCGACAAGGTGGCCGCGGTCGTCGACGTGCGCAGCCTGGCCTTCACCACCGACCTCAACGCGGCCATCGAGGAGCTGGAGGGCCGGGGCGTGCGCGTGCGGGTCGTCTTCCTCGAGGCCAGCGACGAGGAGCTGGTGCGCAGGTTCGAGAACGTCCGCCGGCCCCACCCGCTGCAGGGCGAGGGCCGCCTGGTCGACGGCATCACCCGCGAGCGCGGCATCCTGCGCGAGGTGCGGGCCAACGCCGACCTGGTGATCGACACCTCGTCCCACAACGTGCACGACCTGCGCAACAAGATCGTCGCCTACTTCGGCGGCGATGACCGTCCGGGGCTGCGGCTCAACGTCGTCTCGTTCGGGTTCAAGTACGGCCTGCCGGTCGACGCCGACCTCGTCGTCGACTGCCGTTTCCTGCCCAACCCCCACTGGGTGCCCGAGCTGCGGCCGATGAACGGCCTCGACGCGCCGGTCAGCGACTACGTGCTCGGCCAGCCGGGCGCCAAGGAGTTCCTCGACGCCTACGAGGAGGTCCTGCAGGTCGTCGCCACCGGCTACGCCCGTGAGGGCAAGAGCTACGCGACCCTGGCCGTGGGCTGCACGGGCGGCAAGCACCGCAGCGTGGCCATGGCCGAGCAGGTCGCCGCCCGCCTGCGTGACCGCGGCATGGAGGTCCAGGTCAGTCACCGGGATGTGGGGCGGGAGTGACCCATGAACGTATGGAGGCGGGGCTGCCCCATCCGCTGAACGGCCCCCGCGTGGTGGCCCTCGGCGGCGGCCACGGGCTCTACGCCTCGCTGTCGGCCTTACGGGTCGTGACCGACCGGCTGACCGCGGTGGTGACCGTGGCCGACGACGGCGGCTCCAGCGGCCGGCTGCGCCGCGAGCTCGGCGTGCTGCCGCCCGGCGACCTGCGCATGGCGCTGGCCGCGCTGTGCGGCGACGACGAGTGGGGCATCACCTGGAGCGAGGTCGTCCAGCACCGCTTCCGCAGCGAGGGCGAGCTCCACGGGCACGCCGTCGGCAACCTGCTGATCGTGGCGCTGTGGGAGCTGCTCGGCGACTCGGTGGCCGGCCTCGACTGGGTGGGCCGGCTGCTCGGCGCGCACGGCAGGGTGCTGCCGATGGCCTCGGTGCCGCTCGACATCGTGGCCGAGGTCGAGCTCGACGGCGTCACCTCGACCGTGCGCGGCCAGGTCGCCTGCGCGCTCACGCCGGGCCGGGTGCAGGCCATCTCCCTGGTGCCGGAGAACCCGCCGGCGCGTCCTGAGGCGGTCGCCGCGGTGCACGAGGCCGACTGGCTGGTGTTCGGGCCGGGTTCGTGGTTCACCAGCGTGCTGCCGCACCTGAAGGTCCCCGAGCTGGCCCGCGCGCTGCACGACAGCAAGGCCAAGCGGCTCGTCACCCTCAACCTGGCCCCCCAGCCGGGCGAGACCGACGACTTCTCCCCCCAGCAGCACCTGGAGGTGCTCCGCCAGCACGCCCCCGACCTGGCCTTCGACGTCGTGCTGGCCGACACCGGCGTGGTCGACGACCTCGACGCCCTGGACAAGGCCGCGGCGGCGCTCGGCGCCCGGCTCGTCCTGGCCGACGTGGCCGCCGCCGACGGCTCGCCCCGGCATGACCCACGACGTCTTGCCTCCGTCCTGGACGAGATTTTCCTCCAGAAGCGTTGATCCTGGTCGGCGTGGCGCGAAGGTGCGAGAGACTGGCGGGAGCCGGTCTGAATGGGGGAAGGACTAACGCTTATGGCGATGACAGGTGTGGTGAAGGACGAACTGAGCCGCCTGCCGGTGCTGAAACCGTGCTGCCGCAAGGCGGAGGTGTCCACGCTGCTGCGGTTCGCCAGCGGCCTGCACCTGGTGGGCGGCCGCATCGTGATCGAGGCCGAGCTCGACACCAACGCCACCGCGCGGCGGCTGATCAAGGACATCGGCGAGGTGTTCGGCCACAAGGCCGAGGTGCTCGTGCTCGCGCCGGCCGGGCTGCGCAAGGGCTCGCGCTACGTCGTGCGCGTCTACCGCGACGGTGAGGCGCTGGCCCGCCAGACGGGCCTGATCGACAACCACGGGCGCCCGGTGCGCGGCCTGCCCCGGCAGGTCGTGGCCGGTGCGGCCTGCGACGCCGAGGCGGCCTGGCGGGGCGCCTTCCTGGCGCACGGATCGCTCACCGAGCCGGGGCGTTCGATGTCCCTGGAGGTCACCTGCCCGGGGCCGGAGGCCGCGCTCGCGCTGGTCGGCTCGGCCCGGCGGCTGAAGATCCACGCCAAGGCCCGCGAGGTGCGCGGCGTCGACCGCGTCGTGGTCCGCGACGGCGACGCGATCAGCGCGCTGCTCACCCGCCTCGGCGCGCACGACAGCGTGCTGGCCTGGGAGGAGCGCCGGATGCGCCGCGAGGTGCGGGCCACCGCCAACCGGCTGGCCAACTTCGACGACGCCAACCTGCGGCGTTCGGCGCGGGCGGCCGTCGCGGCGGGCGCGCGGGTGCAGCGCGCGCTGGAGATCCTCGGCGAGGAGGCGCCGGACCACTTGGTGGTGGCCGGGCGGCTGCGGGTGGAGCACAAGCAGGCGTCGCTGGAGGAGCTGGGCCAGATCGCCGACCCGCCGCTGACCAAGGACGCCATCGCCGGGCGCATCAGGCGGCTGCTGGCGATGGCCGACAAGCGCGCCTCCGACCTGGGCATCCCCAACACCGAGGCCAACCTCACCGTCGACATGCTGGCGCCGTAGCGGGCTCGCCGCCGTGCGGGCGCCCGCGGCGCCGTCCGGGAGACCCCCATCCCGTACGGCTCCGCGCGGTGGCCCGCACGCGCCGACGTCCCCGCACGCCCGTCATGGCCGGTCGTGAGGGCTCACGGGCCGCTCGCCGTGACGAAGCGCGCTGTGAGCCGCCCGGCGGCCGCTGAGTGGGCGTCCGTCAATCCCTGGCGGGCTTGCGCGGCGTGAACAGGTCCGCGGGCGCGGCCTGCTGCCCGGGCGACTGCGCGAGCACCTGTGCAGGCGACTGGGCGGGCGGTTGCGCGGGCTCGAAGGGCGCCCGGTACTCCTGCCCGGCCTCCTCCGCCGCCTCCTGGGCGGCCAGGGCGGCCCGCTCGGCGCGGCGCACGCGGAAGACGCGCAGCGTGACCAGCAGGAGCGCCGCCACGGCGGCGACGGCGATGTACAGCCACATCTGCCACGTCTGCGCGAGCGGCTCGCGGTAGACCGCCAGGGCGCGGGGAAGCCCCTCGCCGGCGTTGGCCGCCGTGATGTCGCCGAGCTGCGGGGAGAAGGGCGTGCCGGTCGCGGAGGTGTGCCGCGCGGCGCCGAGGATGATGGACACGCCCGAGATCTGGCCGCCGGCGACGGCCGCCGCCGCGTACAGGGCGGCCACCACCGGCAGCGCCCGGTTGCGCGGGCGAGCCGCGCCCACCGCCAGGGCGACCAGCAGCGCGATCAGGAGCGACAGCGTCACCGACAGGGCGTGGCCGTTGCCCAGCGTGGCCACGGCCCTCGGCAGCCGGTCCTGGAACAGCACCGCGAGCCCCAGGGCCGCCGCGCAGACCAGCGCGGCGACCAGCCCCGCGATCAGTCCAGGAAGCAGGCCGGACCGCTTATGTGACATCTCAGCCCCCAGAGAATGCACGAATTTACTCCGACGAGTCGGGCACTTTACTCGAAGCTCGCAAATTGCGCCCCCTGAACGGGGATACGCAGGGCGGTACCTGCAGTGGTCTAAACCAATTTGGGTCCGATAGTGTTCGTGGTTGAGATTCAACCGCCATCTGTTCGAGGAGATCGGTTTCCGTGAGCATCCGCGTAGGCGTCAACGGCTTCGGCCGCATCGGTCGCAACTTCTGGCGCGCGGTCGCCGCCAGCGGCAAGGACATCGAGATCGTCGCGGTCAACGACCTGACCGACAACGCGACGCTCGCCCACCTGCTGAAGTACGACAGCATCCTGGGCCGTCTGCCGTACGAGGTGAAGGCCTCCAGCGACGAGATCACCGTCGACGGCAAGGCGATCAAGGCGTTCGCGGAGCGCGACCCGGCCAAGCTGCCCTGGGGCGACCTCGGCGTCGACGTCGTGGTGGAGTCCACCGGCCTGTTCACCGACGCCTCCAAGGCCAAGGTGCACGCCGACAACGGCGCCAAGAAGGTCATCATCTCCGCGCCGGCCAAGAACGAGGACGTCACCATCGTGATGGGCGTCAACGAGGGCGTCTACGACCCGGCCAGCCACACGATCATCTCCAACGCGTCCTGCACCACCAACTGCCTGGCCCCGATGGCCAAGGTCATCCACGACACCTTCACCATCGAGAAGGGTCTGATGACCACCATCCACGCCTACACGCAGGACCAGAACCTGCAGGACGGCCCGCACAAGGACCTGCGCCGCGCCCGCGCCGCCGCCCTCAACGTGGTGCCCACCTCCACCGGCGCCGCCAAGGCCATCGGCCTGGTGCTGCCCGAGCTCAAGGGCAAGCTCGACGGCTTCGCCATGCGCGTGCCGATCCCCACCGGCTCGGCCACCGACCTCACCGTCGACGTCAGCCGCGAGGTCACCGCCGAGGAGGTCAACGCCGCGGTCAAGGCCGCCGCCGAGGGCCCGCTCAAGGGCATCCTCAGCTACACCGAGGACGAGATCGTCTCCTCCGACATCGTCACCGACCCCCACTCCTGCATCTTCGACGCCGGCCTCACCAAGGTCATCGGCAACCAGGTCAAGGTCGTCGGCTGGTACGACAACGAGTGGGGCTACTCCAACCGCCTCGCCGACCTGATCGAGCTGGTCGGCCGCGACCTGTGAGCGTGACCGAGGCCGCTGCGGGAACAGGAGCATGAGCATGCGCACGCTCGACGATCTCGACGTCAAGGGGCGGCGCGTGCTCGTGCGCGCCGACCTCAACGTCCCGCTCGACGGGGAGAAGATCACCGACGACGGCCGCATCCGCGCGTCGGTGCCGACGATCCAGGCGCTGGCCGGGCGCGGCGCCAAGGTCGTCGTCTGCGCCCATCTGGGCAGGCCCAAGGGCAAGGTGAATCCCGAGTACTCGCTCCGGCCGGTGGCCGCCCGCCTGGGCGAGCTGCTCGGCCAGGACGTCGCCTTCGCCACCGACGTGGTCGGCGACAGCGCCCGGCAGACGGTCGAGGCCCTCCAGGAGGGCCAGGTCGCCCTGCTGGAGAACCTGCGCTACGAGCCGGGCGAGGAGTCCAAGGACGACGCCGTCCGCGGCGCGTTCGCCGAGAAGCTGGCCGGCCTGGCCGAGCTCTACGTCGGCGACGGCTTCGGCGCGGTGCACCGCAAGCACGCCAGCGTCTACGACGTGCCCAAGCTGCTGCCGCACGCGGCCGGCGGGCTGGTCGTGGCCGAGGTCGAGGTGCTGCGCAGGCTGACCGAGGACACCGAGCGTCCCTACGTGGTCGTCCTGGGCGGGGCCAAGGTCTCCGACAAGCTGGGCGTCATCGCCAACCTGCTCACCAAGGTCGACCGGCTGCTGATCGGCGGCGGCATGGCCTACACCTTCCTCAAGGCCCAGGGCCACGAGGTGGGCCGGTCGCTGCTCCAGGAGGACCAGCTCGACCAGGTGCGCGGCTTCCTCGCCGAGGCCGGCAAGCGGGGCGTCGACCTCGTGCTGCCGGTCGACGTGGTGGCGGCCGTCACCTTCGCCGCCGACGCCGAGCACGAGGTGGTCGAGGCCACCGCGATCCCGGCCGACCGCGAGGGGCTCGACATCGGCCCCAAGACGCGCGAGCTGTTCGCGAGCAAGCTGGCCGACGCCAAGACCGTCTTCTGGAACGGCCCCATGGGCGTGTTCGAGTTCGACGCGTTCTCCGGCGGCACCAGGGCGGTGGCCGAGGCGCTCATCGGCTCCGACGCCTTCACGGTGGTCGGCGGCGGCGACTCCGCGGCGGCCGTGCGCAGGCTCGGCCTGCCCGAGGACGGTTTCTCGCACATCTCCACCGGCGGCGGGGCCAGCCTGGAATACCTTGAGGGCAAGACCCTTCCCGGACTCGCGGCTCTGGAGGACTGAGGTGGCCCAGCAGCGCAAGCCGCTCATCGCCGGCAACTGGAAGATGAACCTCAATCACCTTGAGGCCATCGCCCTGGTCCAGAAGCTGGCGTTCGCGCTCAGCGACAAGGACTTCGACAAGGCCGAGGTGGCCGTCCTGCCGCCCTTCACCGATCTGCGCAGCGTCCAGACGCTGGTCGACGGCGACAAGCTGCGCATCGTCTACGGGGCTCAAGACCTGTCCCAGTACGACGGCGGCGCCTACACCGGCGAGGTGTCGGGCGTCATGCTGGCCAAGCTCGGCTGCACGTACGTGGTCATCGGCCACTCTGAGCGCCGCCAGTACCACGGCGAGGACGACGACCTCGTCAACGCCAAGGTGCAGGCGGCCTACCGGCACTCGCTCACGCCCATCCTGTGCGTCGGTGAGGGGCTGGCGGTGCGCCAAGAGGGCGGCCACATCGCGCACAGTCTCGGTCAACTCGACGGCGCCCTGCGCAAAATCAGCGCCGAGCAGGCAAAATCGATAGTGGTGGCCTACGAGCCCGTGTGGGCGATCGGCACGGGCGAGGTGGCCACCCCGGAGGACGCCCAGGAGGTCTGCGGAGCGTTGCGGGTGAGACTCGCGGAGCTCTACGACCCCGAAGTGGCCTCTGCGGTCCGTATCCTTTACGGTGGCTCGGTCAAGTCCGGCAATATCGTGGGGATCATGGCTCAACCCGATGTCGACGGCGCGCTCGTGGGCGGTGCCAGCATCGATGCCGGGGAGTTCGCCAAGATCTGCCGATTCTCCGAATTGCCTGGCTAACTGAGTCGTTCTGAGGGTGCGACTTGACACCAGGCCGTACCCTCAAGAGGCAAGTTTGAATCGTCACGCGTAACAGAGCACTGAAGGAACAGGCATACCGTGGAAATCGGAATCTCCATCGCCCTCATCCTGGCGAGCGGTCTCATGATCCTGCTCGTCCTGCTCCACAAGGGCAAGGGTGGCGGCCTGTCTGACATGTTCGGCGGCGGTTTCTCGTCGAACTTCGGTGGTTCCTCGGTGGTGGAGCGCAACCTCGACCGGCTGACCGTCATCACGGGCACCGTCTGGTTCGTCTGCATCATCGCTCTCGGCCTGCTCATGCGGCCTTGAGACAACTGATTAACGCGTGACAGTGATTCTCCCCCCGTGTCACGACGCGGGGCGATCGAGCGAGGAGTTCATCCGTGGGTAGTGGCAACGCGATCCGTGGCAGCCGAGTCGGCGCCGGCCCTATGGGGGAGGCCGAGCGCGGCGAGGCAGCTCCGAGAGTGCGGGTCTCGTTCTGGTGCGCCAACATGCACGAGACGCGCCCCAGTTTCGCCAGCGACGCGGCGGTCCCCGAGATGTGGGATTGCCCACGTTGTGGCCTCCCAGCCGGACAGGACGAGGAGGCCCCGCCTGCCCCGCCCAAGAACGAGCCGTACAAGACGCACCTGGCCTACGTGAAGGAGCGCCGGAGCGACAAGGACGGCAAGGCGATCCTCGAGGAGGCACTGGAGCGCCTGCGCAACAACAAGTCCCCCTGGTAGGCGAGCCGGCGGAAGGGCCCTGGTGCTGGTCACCGGGGCCCTTCGCGCGTCATCGGCCGTGCACCGCCACGCCGTCGACGAACGTCATGCGCACCCGCGTCGTCCAGATGTCGGCCGGGGGCAGCTCGAAGGGGTCGCGGTCGAGCACCACCAGGTCGGCCGGGCGGCCGGGCGCGATCACGCCCGCCGGCGAACGGTTGATCCAGGCCGACCCCTCGGTGTACGCGCTCAACGCCGTGGCCAGGTCGAGGCGCTGGCCGGGCAGGAACGGCGTCTGCGCCGTCGGGTAGCCCGCGTGCACCGATCCGCCCGGTTCGGTACGGTTCACCGCCACGTGCATGCCCTGGATCGGGTCGGCGTCCGAGACCGGCCAGTCGCTGCCCGCGCAGAACCGGGTGCCGTGCGCCTGGAGATCCTTGAAGGGGTACTGCCACGACGAGCGCGGCTCACCCAGGAACGGCAGCGTCAGCTCGTCCATCTGGGCGTGGTGGGTGGCCCACAGGGGCTGCAGGTTGGCCGTGACGCCCAGCGCGGCGAAGCGCGGCACGTCGGACGGCTCGATGATCTGCAGGTGGGCGATGTGGTGGCGGTTGGCCGGGTCCGTGCCCTCGAAGCTGTCCAGCGCCTCGCGCACGGCGCGTTCGCCGATGGCGTGGAAGTGCACCTGGAAGCCCAGCCGGTCCAGCTCGGCGACGTACCGCTTGAGCTTGCCGGGATCGACGTAGGACAGGCCCGTGCCGCCGCACCGGCAGTACGGCTCCAGCGTCGCGGCGGTGAAGTTCTCCGTGATGCCGTCCTGCATGATCTTGACCGAGGTGGCGGCGAACCGGTCCAGCCCCTCGGCGGCGGCCCGCCTGCGGACCAGGTCCTCGATCTGGTCCTCGCCGCGCGTCCTGTCCCACCACAGCGCGCCCACCACGCGGGCGCGCAGCCGGCCCGCGCGGGCGGCGTCGAGGTAGGTGGGAAGCTGGTCGTCCGAGCCGGCGTACGAGCCGACGATGGCGTCCTGCCAGCCGGTGACGCCCAGCGAGAACAGGTGCTGCTCGGCTTCGGCCAGGGCCCTGGCCTGGTCCTCGGCGGTGGGCCGGGGGGCCAGCAGGCCGACGAGGTCCATCGCGCCCTCGTGCAGGACGCCCGACGGGGTGCCGTCGGCGTCGCGCTCGATCCTGCCGTCGGCGGGGTCGGGGGTGTCCCGGGTGATGCCGGCCAGGTCGAGGGCGCGGGAGTTGACCCAGGCGGCGTGGTGGTCACGCTGGATCAGGTAAGCCGGCCGGTCGAGGAAGTCGAGCTGGGAGCGGTGGGGGAGGCCGTTGGGGAAGGCTGACATGTCCCAGCCTCCGCCGTCGATCCACTCTTTTTCTGGATTTTTCGTGGCGTAGTCGGAGATCTTGGCTATGTAGGTGTCTAGGCCGAAGATCTCCGACAAGTCGCACTTTGCTCGTTCGAGTCCGGCTTGTACCGGGTGCATGTGCGCGTCGATGAAGCCGGGGGTGAGCAGGCCGCCGTCCAGGTCGACGGTGTCGTGGCCGGGGGCGCTGCGGGACAGCTCGCCCTCCGGGCCGACGGCGGCGATCACCCCGTCCCGCACCAGCACGGCGTCGCGCCGCACGGCGCCGCCGATGAAGGCGCTGCCACCACGGAAGAGGATGTTCAAGGAGGTTCTCCCTTTCTCAGTGCGGTTCTCAGTGCGGGGTCAGTGGCCGGTGATCAGGTCGGCGAAGCGGGCCAGGGCCGAGGTGCGGGGCATGGAACGCTCCCGGTGATCGGCCACCCGGTACAGGCGGTACATCGCGTGCACCCCCATCCAGCGCAGCGGCTCGGGCTCCCAGGAGCGCACCTTGCGCCCCACCCACGGCAGGGACGTCAGCTCCGTCTCCTCCCCGAGTATGAGATCACGCAGGGTGCGCCCGGCGAGGTTCGTGGTGGTCACGCCGTGCCCGGTGTAGCCGCCGGCCCAGCCCAGGCCGGTCGCGCGGTCCACGTGCACGGTCGAGCACCAGTCGCGCGGCACGCCCAGCACGCCCGACCAGGCGTGCGCGACCGAGGAGGAGCGGGCCGCGGGGAAGAAGTCGACCAGGAGCCGCCACAGGGCCTCGACCGTCCACTCGTGGGTGCGGCCGCGGGCGTCGATGCGGGAGCCGTACAGGTACGGACGGCCCCGGCCGCCGAAGGCGATGCGGTCGTCGGCGGTGCGCTGGGCGTACATGTAGTAGTGCGCGAGGTCGCCGAGCAGTTCGGCGCCCCGCCAGCCGACCTCGTCCCAGAAGGAGGCGGGGAGCGGCTCGGTGACGATCATGGAGCTGTTCATGGGCAGCCACTGGCGGCGCAGGCCGTTCAGGCGGGCGGTGAAGCCCTCGGTGGCGCGGATGACGTACGCCGCCGTGACCGTCCCGTACGGGGTCACCGCCCGGCCGGGGGCGATCTCGGTGACCGGGGTGCGCTCGTAGACCGGGACGCCGAGGTCGCGTACGGCCCTGGCCAGCCCCTGGGCCAGCTTGGCGGGCTGGATGCGGGCGCAGTGGGGGCTCCAGGAGGCCGCCAGGGCGCCCGCCACGCGGACGTGCTCCAAGGGGTCGGCCAGCCGCAGGTCCGCCTCCTCGATGCCCCAGGCGCGGGCGGCGGCCACCGAGGCGCGCAGCCGGTCGGCCTGGGCGGGGGTGCGGGCCACGTTCACCACGCCGCCCTTGACGATGTCGCAGTCGATCGACTCGTTCTCGCAGACCGCGATGACCTCGTCGATGGAGGCGTACATCTCGCGCTGCAGCCGGCGGGCGTCCGAGCCGTACCGTTCGTGGGAGCCGGCCAGGTCGCCGGTCAGCCAGCCGCCGTTGCGCCCCGAGGCGCCGAACCCGGCGAACTCCTGCTCCAGCAGCACCACCCGGAGCGAGGGGCGGGCCTTCTTGAGGTAGTACGCGGTCCACAGCCCCGTGTAGCCGGCCCCGACGATCGCCACGTCGGCCTGCAGGTCGCCGTCGAGCCGCGGACCGGGCTCCGGCACCCCGGACGAGCGGTACCAGAAGGACACGTCACCGTTGACGAATCCGGACGACAAGGGAACTCGCGCATTCATGGCCCCATATCCTGCTATATCGGGATTAGGTGGCGCATCTCACGACGAAATTCGTGATGAAACCCGTCGTTAGCGGGCATGTAACACGTCCCAGGCATGCTCCTCCCATGGGATTCTTGCGCATCCGGACCACGGTGGACGAGCGACCCGGACGGCTGGCCTCGCTGGCCTCGGCCCTGGCCGCCAGGGGCGGCAACATCCTCGGCCTGAGCGTCCAGTCCGACGCCGACGGCACCGTCGACGAATTCGTGGCCGACATCCCGGCCGGCCCTGAGGCCGTGCGCGAGGCGCTGGAGGCCGCCGGCGGCCGGCGCGTCCAGGTGGTCCCCGCCACCGCCCACGAGCTGACCGACGAGCCGACCAGGGCGCTGCTGCTGGCCTCCCGGCTGCGTTCCACGCCCTGGCGGCTGCCCGAGCTGCTGGCCGAGCTGCTGCGCGCGGACGACGCCCGGTGGATCTATGGTGAACCGGTGAGCGACCTCCCCGACCCGACCCTGCTCGTCGTGCCCGTGGCGCGGCGGCGCGCGGTCCGGCTGCGCCGCACCGGGCTGCCGTTCACGCTGACCGAGGCCGCCCGCGCGGCCTCCTTCGCCCGGCTCGCCCAGCCCGCGCCCGAGCAGACCCCGTCCGAACGCGCACTGAAACTGGCCGACGGCGCCGAGATCACCGTGCGGCCGCTCACCACGATCTACCGCGAGGCGGTGCGCGACCTGCACGACAGGTGCTCGCCCGAGGCCCGCAGGTTCCGCTACTTCACCTCGATGCCCGCGCTCCCGCCGCGCGCGTTCGACCGGCTCTGCGACCGCGGCAGGGGCTTCTCGCTGGTCGCCGGGCACGACGGCCAGGTCGTGGCGATGGCGAACCTCATGTTCACCCCCGACCCCGGCATCGCCGAGATGGCCTTCCTGGTCGAGGATCGCTGGCAGGGGCGTGGCCTGGGCGCCGTGCTGGCCAGGATGCTGGTGCGGCAGGCGCGCGACCTCGGGTACGCAGAGGTCAGGGCCACCCTGCTGGCCGACAACGCGCGGATGCGCGGCCTGCTGACCACGCTGGGCGCCTCGCTCGGCCGGACCGAGGACCCCGGCGTGGTGGAGGCGCGGCTGCCGGTCGGCGTGCGGGCCTCAGCCTAGGCCCTCCTCGGGCTCGCCGGACTCGGGGTCGGCGGCGGCAGGGCCGGCGGCGGCAGGGTCGGCGGCGGCCGGGCCGATGCCCAGGTGGCGCTCGATGCGTTCCAGGCTCTCCTCGATGCGGGTGAGCCGTTCGGCGAGCACCGAGCCGCCGCCGAAGTACACCTCCGTCGGACGTTCCCTGGTGCCGCGGCCCACCCGGTCGAGCAGGCGCTGCCGGACGTCGGCCAGGTCGGCGCCGGTGTCCGCCAGAGCCTGGGCGGCCAGCCCCTCGCCCTCCCTGATCAGCCCGAGCAGGATGTGCTCGGTGCCGATGTAGTTGTGGCGCAGTTGCAGGGCCTCGCGCAGGGACAGCTCCAGCACCTTCTTGGCGCGCGGGGTGAAGGGGATGTGCCCGCTCGGCGAGCTGGCCCCGCGGCCCACCTCGCGCTCCACGAAGGCCCGTACGTGCTCCAGCTCCACGCCGCAGCCGTCGAGCACCAGCGCGGCCAGCCCCTCGCCCTCGCGGATGAGGCCCAGCAGGATGTGTTCCGTGCCGATGTAGTCGTGGCTCAGCTGCCGCGCCTCCTCCTGGGCGAGCACGACGACCCTGCGCGCACGGTCGGTGAAGCGTTCGAACACCGGGGGCCTCCGTTCGACTGGGGCTGCCTCCACTATGCGCTACAAACCCCGCCGTGTGGGGTATTTGTCCTGTGTGGATCTTGACGAGGTGGCCGGCCGCCTCTACGCAGTCCCGCCGGCGGAGTTCACCGCCGCCCGCGCGGCCGAGGTCCGCGCGGCCAAGGAGGCGGGCGACGTACGGCTCTCGCGGGACATCGCGAAGCTGCGCAAGCCCACCGTCTCGGCCTGGGCGGTCAACCGGCTGGCCCGGGAGCACCCCGCCGAGCTGGCCGAACTGCTCGGCGTGGGGGAGCGGCTGCGTGCGGCCTGGCAGGCGCAGGACGCCGAGGCGCTGGCCGAGCTGACCCGGTCGCGTGGCGAGGCGACCGCCAAGGTGGCGAGGCTGGCCAGGCAGGCCGGCGGCCTGTCGGCGGCGGCCGCCTCGGAGGTGGACCAGACGCTGGACGCGGCCGTCGTGGACGCCGGCGCCGCCGACCAGGTGCGGGCCGGCCGCCTGGCCAAACCGCTCAGCTACAGCGGCTTCGCCCCCGCGCCCGCCCGTTCCACCGCGCCCGCCGCTGCGCCGGCCACCGCCCCCTTCAGCGAGCTCCGGCCCGGAGCGCGTGGGCGTGGGCGGGCCGGGAGGGACGCGGCGGCCGAGGCGCGGGCGCGGGCGGAGGCCGAGGCGAGGCAGGCCCGAGAAGCCAAGGAGGCCAGGAAGGCGAAGGAGCGCGCGGAGGCCGAGGCGGCCCACCGGGAGTGGGCCGAGGCGCTGGAGTCGGTCACCCGCGACTACGACGAGCGCGCCGAGAAGGTCGCCCGGCTGGAACGCAAGCTGGCCAAGGCCCGCAAGCGGCTGGAGGAGGTCCGGCAACGTCTGGAGGTCACGCGCCGCGAGGAGCGCCACGCCCGCCGCCGACTGGACTAAGGTGCACGAAACGCGTTCGTACACCTGCAAGGAGGGGCGATGGCCCCCTGGACGCCCGCCGACATCCCGGACCTCACCGGCACAACGGCCATCGTGACCGGAGCCAACAGCGGCATCGGCCTGCCCACCGCCCGCGAGCTGGCCCGGCACGGCGCCCGCGTCGTCGTGGCCGCCCGCTCGGCGGACAAGGGCGAGGCCGCCGTGGCGGAGATCCGGCGGGCCGTGCCGGGGGCCGACGTCGCGTACGGCGCACTCGACCTGGCCGACCAGTCCTCGATCCGGCGCTTCGCCGACACGGTGGACAAAGTGGACCTGCTGATCAACAACGCCGGGATCGGCCTGATCCCCCGTCAGCTGACCAAGGAGGGCTGGGAGCTGCAGTTCGGCACCAACCACCTCGGCCACTTCGCGCTCACCGGGCTGCTCCTGCCACGGCTCCTGGCCGCTCCGCACGCCCGCGTGGTCACCGTCTCCAGCGACGCGCACTCCATGGGCAGGCTCGACTTCGACGACCTCGCCCTGGAACGCGGCTACGGCCGGATGAGCGCGTACGGACGGTCCAAGCTCGCCAACCTGCTCTTCACCCTGGAGCTCCCGCGGCGGGCCAGCAGCGCCGGTACGGGCCTGATCAGTGTGGCCACCCACCCGGGTGCCACCGCGACCCGCTTCGTCAAGCTGGGGCCCCTGCAGCTCCTCCTGCGCTTGTTCCTCCAGTCGGCCGACGCCGGCGCCGCCCCCTCGCTGTACGCCGCCACCTCGCCGGACATCACCGGCGGCGAGTTCGTCGGCCCCCGGCTGAAGCTGCTCGCGCCCTCGGAGACGGCCAGGTCCGAGGAGGTCGCGCGGCGGCTGTGGGAGGTGTCCGCGCAGCTCACGGGCGTACGGTTCGAGGAGATCGCCCACCGCTGAAGGGCGTGCCGCCGAGAGCGCAGGAACCCGCCGCTCATGGGGGCTGTCCTCCGGTGCTGGGCCCGGTCAGCGCAGGCCGCGGGCCAGATAGGCGCAGACGGGGAAGCCCGTGCCGGCGTACGGGGCGGCCAGGCGGTCGTAGCAGGCCCGGACTCGGGCGTAGGTCTCCGGCGGCTGACGGGCGATCGTCTCGAAACGCGGGCCGCCCGCCTCGACCACGCCGCTCCACCAGGCGGCGACGTCCACCCGGTGCCGCCAGCGCAGCGTGCGCACGTCCACGGCCGTGAAGCCCGCCTCCTCCAGCAGCCCGGCGAAGCGTTCCGGCCGTTCCACGGCGGCGAAGGGGCGGACCGGGGGTTCGTACGGCACCCCCGCCGCCGCCAGGGCCTCGGCGAAGACGTTCGTGGCCGTCATCTCGTCGGACTTCCACCAGGTCAGCGCGACGGCGCCGCCAGGACGCAGCACCCGGCGCAGCTCCGCGAGCGTCGCCGGGACGTCGGCGACGTGGTTGACGACGAAGTTGCCCGCCACGGCGTCGAAGGAGGCGTCCTCGAACGGCAGGACGGGCAGGGTGGCCCGGCGGACGGTGGCGGCGGGGTGGCGGCGGGCGACCAGCTCCAGCATGGCGGGGTCGGCGTCCACGGCGGTGACCTCGGCGCCGGCCGCGAGCGCGGCCGCCGTGACCACGCCGGTGCCACATCCGACGTCAAGAATCCGCTCCCGACGCCCCTCTGGAACACCGACCTCAGGACGCCGCTCCACCCGGCCTTCCGAACGTGGGGTCACGTCGGCGCCCGGGGGCGCGGCGACACCTGGGGTCGCGGCGACACCTCGGGTCGCGGTGTCGCTTGGGGGCGCGGTGTCGACTCGGGTCACGGCGGCGAGCAGGGGTTGGACGGTGTGCGAGCTGAGCCGCGCGAAGCCGCGGTCATAGGCCTCAGGATCCCTCACAACCTTGGAGCCTACCCCGCAGCCCGAATCCTGACATCTTGAGGTGAAATTTCGCCCGATTCCCTGTTTCAGAAGGAAATCTCAGGCTTATGGTCTTCGCCATGACCATCGACGCCTTCATCGACGCGCTGCCCAAGGTGGAGCTGCACGTACATCTGGTCGGATCGGCCTCGGTCGACACCGTGCTGGAGCTGTCCCGGCGGCATCCCGGCAGTGAGGTCCCGACCACCGAGGAGGAACTGCGCCGCTTCTACACCTTCCTCGACTTCCCCCACTTCGCCCGCGTGTACCAGGCCGTCAACAGCCTGGTCCGCGAGCCCGAGGACGTCGCCACCCTCGTCCTCGGCCTGGCCAGGGACCTCGCCGGACAGGGCGGCCGGTACGCCGAGCTGCAGGTCACCCCGTACGCCCATCACGTGGTCGGCATGCCCATGCGCGAGGTGACCGAGGCCCTCGACCTGGCCGCCCGCCGCTCCCTGACCGACCACGGCGTGGAGATGGCCTACATCTTCGACATCCCCGGCGAGTACGGCGAGGAGGCCGCCCGGATCACCGTCGACCACGCTCTGCGCGAACCTCCCGCCGCATTGGTAGGTTTCGGCATCGGAGGCATCGAACAGGACCGCCCCAAGTACCGCGACGCCTACCGCGACGCCTTCACCGCCGCACGCGCCGCCGGCCTGCACAGCGTCCCGCACGGCGGCGAGATGAGCGGCCCCGAGACGATGTGGGAGGTCATCGAGGGCTACGGCGCCGAGCGCATCGGCCACGGCATCAACTGCCTGTCCGACCCCCGCCTGGTCGCCCACCTGCGCGAGACCCAGCTCCCCCTGGACGTCTGCCCCACCTCCAACGTCTGCACCGGCCAGGTGCCCGAGCTCGCCGCCCACCCGCTGCCCCGGATGCTGGAGGAGGGCCTGTACGTCACGCTCAACAGCGACGACCCGCCCATGTTCGCCACCACGCTGGCGGGGGAGTACCGCGCCGCCGCCCACGTGCTCGGCCTGGGCGCCACCGAGCTGGCCCAACTGGCCCGCAACGCCGTCAACGCCTCCTACCTGGCCGCCGACCGCAAGCAGACCCTCCTCAAGGAGATCGACACCCTGACCGCCGACCTCTGACGGCCAGGATCGTCGTGCGCCCGCGACCCGCGTTCGAGGTCAGGGGGAGGCCAGGCGGCCCAGTTCTGGGGGGATCTTGGTGGCGGCGGCGCGGTCCAGCAGGAACAGGGTGCCGGCCCGGCCGCGGGCGCCGGCCGCGGGCACCTGGACGTGTCCCGAGTCCGACAGGGCCAGGCGTACCGCGCCTGACTTCTCCTCGCCGGCCGCCACCACCCACACCTCGCGCGCCGCCTGGATGGCGGGCAGCGTCAGGGAGATGCGGGTGGGGGGCGGCTTGGGGGAGCCGTGCACGGAGACGACCGGGCGCGTGTCGTACAGGGCGGGCATGCCGGGGAACAGCGAGGCCACGTGCGCGTCGGGGCCCATGCCGAGGAGCATGACGTCGAAGGCCGGCACCGGGCCGTGGTCCTCGGGGCGGGCCGCGGCGCGCAGCTCGGCGGCGTACGCCTCGGCCGACTCCTCGGCCGTCATGCCGGAGTCGGGGCCGCGCATGACGTGGATCCGGCCGGGGTCCAGGTCCACGTGGTCGAGCAGCGCCTGGCGGGCGCCGGTCTCGTTGCGTTCCTTGTCGCCGGTGGGCACGAAACGCTCGTCGCCCCACCAGACGTCCAGGCGCCGCCAGTCGACGGCGTCACGGGCGGGCGTGGCGGCGATGGCGGCCAGCGTGGCGATGCCGACCGTGCCGCCGGTCAGCACGATCGAGGCCGACCCCTTGGCCGACTGCACGTCGACCAGGCGCGTGATGATGCGCGCCGCCACGGCCTTGGCCAGGACGTCGGCGTCGCGGTGCACGACAACGTTGGGAACGCTCACGACACTTCTTTCTCAAGTGGAGGGGGTCAGCCCTTGTACGTACGGGCGAAGCGCTTGACGGCGGCCTCGTAGACCTCGTCGCTGTCCAGCCGGCGCAGCTCCTCGGCCATCAGCTCGGAGGTGTGCCGCCTGGCCAGGGCCACGTTCCGGTCGGGCTGGCCGGGCCGCGACAGCGTGGCCAGCCGCGCGTCGGAACGCATGACCGACAGCTCGCCGTCGCCGGTCTGCAGTCGTACGGCGGTCAGGCCCGGACCGGCCGACTCGCCCACCTTGACCGGCGCCCCCAGCCGCTCCGACAGCCAGGCCGCCAGCAGCGGCGCGCTCGGATGCCCGGCGCTGGCCTCCACCACGCCCTTGCGCACCTTGCCCACCGGCTGGTCGAACGCGGCGGCCAGCAGGCTGCGCCACGGCGTCAGCCGGGCCCAGGCCAGGTCGGTGTCGCCGGGGGCGTACCCCTTGGCGCGGGTGACCAGCGACGCGGCGCCGCCGTTCTCGAAGCCCTTGGCGTCGGTGATGCGTCGCTGGGCCAGGGCGCCGATCGCGTCCTTGGACGGCACGTCGGGGGCCGCGCCCGGCCACCAGGCCACCACGGGGGTGTCGGGCAGCAGCAGGGGGCTGACGACGGAGTCGGCGTGCTGGGTCAGCTCGCCGTACAGGCGCAGCACCACGACCTCGCCCGGCGTGTTCTCGCCGATGCGCAGCTCGGCGTCGAGCCGGTTGGGCTCGGCCTCCTCCCGCTTGATCACCACGATGATGCGCGAGGGATGCTCGCGGGCCGCCTCGGTGGCGGCGCGCAGCGCGTCGTACTGGTGGCGCTCCTCGGAGACCACCACGAGGGTCAGCACCATGCCGATGGCGGGCGCGCCCATCTGGTGGCGCAGCAGCATGAGCTGCGCCGAGATCTTGCCGGCCGTCGTGTCCGACAGCATGAACGTCGTCACTAGAGTCTCCTCCACACGCGGCCGTCGCGCGCCATCATCGCGTCGGCCGACTCCGGGCCCCACGAGCCCGACTCGTACCCCTCGGGCTGTCCCTGCGTGGCCCAGAAGTCCTCGATCGGGTCGAGGATCGTCCAGGACAGCTCGACCTCGCGCTGGTGCGGGAAGAGCGGCGGGTCGCCGATCATGACGTCGAGCAGCAGCCGCTCGTACGCCTCCGGCGAGGACTCCAGGAACGACTCGCCGTAGGCGAAGTCCATGGACACGTCGCGCACCTCCATGGCGGTGCCCGGGACCTTCGACCCGAACCGCACGGTGATGCCCTCGTCCGGCTGGACGCGGATGACCAGGGCGTTCTGGCCCAGGATCTCGGTGTCGGTCTTGCTGAAGGGCAGGTGCGGCGCCCGCTGGAACACCACGGCCACCTCGGTGACCCGGCGGCCCAGCCGCTTGCCGGTACGCAGGTAGAACGGCACCCCGGCCCACCGCCGGTTGGCGATCTCCAGCTTGATGGCCGCGTACGTCTCGGTGGTCGACTCGGCGGAGATGCCCTCCTCCTGGAGGTAGCCGACGACCTTCTCGCCGCCCTGCCACCCGGCCGCGTACTGGCCGCGCGCGGTGTTGAGCCCCAGGTTGGACGGCAGCCGCACCGCCTTGAGCACCTTCTCCTTCTCCCGGCGCAGCGCCGAGGCGTCGAAGGAGGTCGGGTCCTCCATGGCGACCAGCGCGAGCAGCTGGAGCAGGTGGTTCTGGATCACGTCGCGGGCCGCGCCGATGCCGTCGTAGTAGCCGGCGCGGCCGCCGATGCCGATGTCCTCGGCCATGGTGATCTGCACGTGGTCGACGAAGCTGCGGTTCCAGATGGGCTCGTACAGGTTGTTGGCGAAGCGCAGCGCCAGGATGTTCTGGACCGTCTCCTTGCCCAGGTAGTGGTCGATCCGGAAGATCGAGCTCTCCGGGAACGCCGACGTGGTGATCTCGTTCAGCTCGTGGGCCGACTTCAGGTCGTGGCCGAACGGCTTCTCGATGACCACCCGCCGCCACGACCCCTCGGGCGCGTCGGACAGCCCGGTGCGCTTGAGCTGCTCGACCACCACGGGGAAGAACTTGGGCGGGACGGACAGGTAGAAAGCGTAGTTGCCGCCCGTGCCGCGGGTCTGGTCGATCTCCGCCAACGCCATCGCCAGCGCGTCGAAGGCTCCGTCGTCGGAGAACTCGCCCGGCACGAAATGGATGCCTTCGAGGATCTGCTTCCAGACCTCCTCGCGGAACGGCGTACGCGCGTGCGCCTTGACCGCGTCGTGCGTCAACTGCGCGAAGTCCTGGTCCTTCCAGTCGCGCCTGGCGAAACCGACCAGCGAGAAGCCGGGCGGCAGCAGGCCGCGGTTGCCCAGGTCGTAAATGGCCGGCAGCAGCTTGCGCTTGGCCAGGTCGCCCGTCACGCCGAACAGCACCAGCACGCACGGCCCCGCCACCCGCGGCAGCCGCTTGTCACGCGGGTCGCGCAAGGGGTTGGCCTCGGCGACCTCCAATGTCGTGGCGGTGTTCGCCACGGCCGCCGCCACCGCGACGACCTCCTCCTCAGGAGATGCTTCGTCAGTCATCTCAAACCTCCTGTGCGGCTGCGAGCAAATGCGCGACACCCGTCGCGCGGTCCGTCAAGTGCAGGCGTACGGCGGGCCGTCCGCGGGTCTCCAGCGCGGCCAGGTCGCCCAGCGCCTGCGCGAGCTGGAGCCGCCCCAGCGTGTACGGCTGCCCGGGGACGGCGACGTCGTCGGCCACCGCACCCGTGATCTGCAGGAACACGCCGTTCTGCGGCCCGCCCTTGTGGTACTGGCCGGTCGAGTGCAGGAAACGCGGCCCCCACCCGAACGTCACCGGCCGGTTGGTGCGGATGGCGAGCAGGGCGCGCAGCGTGGCCGCGTCGGCCATCATCCACGCGTCGGTCATCTGCTCGAAGTCGGCCCCCTCGGGCACCGGCGCGTCGAAGGCGGCCAGGCGGTCGAGGTAGGCCATCACGGCCAGGTAGCCGTCGTGCGGGATGGCCTTCAGCAGCTCGGCCAGCACGCCGGGCAGGTCGTGGGAGCGGACCGCGCCGTAGACCTCGACGGGCCCGTCGACCAGCGCGGGCGCGCCCAGCGGCAGGTCGGGCAGGGCCAGCAGGGCCGCGGTGTTCTCCTTGGACTCGGCCACGTTCGGCTGGTCGAACGGGTCGATCTCCAGCAGCAGCCCGGCCACGGCGGTCGCGTACTCCCAGACCAGGAACTGGCCGCCGAGCGGCCCGTCGACGCGTACGGCGCCGTTGTCGGACTCGATCGCGACGACCAGCTCGTCGCTGGTGTGGTTGGGGTCGGCGTTGACGATCGGCAGGATGCCCCGGCCCTGCTTGCCGGTGGACTCGGCGACGAGCTGCTCGATCCAGTCGGGCAGCCCGTTGATGCCGGAGAGCTGGTCCTCCAGCACGAGCTTGTCGCGCCCGGCCAGCGCCGCGCCACCGAGGGCCGCGCCCAGGTCGAGGCCGGGGTTGCCGGTGTCCAGGGACAGCAGCGGCAGCACCTCCTCGGCGTCGTCCAGCAGCCGCTCGACGTCGGCCCCGGCCAGTGCGCTGGGCACCAGCCCGAACGCCGACAGCGCCGAATAGCGGCCGCCCACGTCGGGGACGGCCAGCACCAGGTGGTAGCCGCCCTCGACGGCCCGCTGCTCCAGCGGCGAGCCGTGGTCGGTGACGACCACGATCCGGTCGGCGGGCGAGATGCCCGCCTCGGTGAAGATCTGTTCGTAGATGCGCAGGTGGCAGTCGGTCTCGACGGTCGAGCCGCTCTTGCTGGCCACCACCACGACCGTGGACTCCAGCAGGTCGGTCAGCGCCCGCCGGACCTGCGCGGGGTCGGTCGTGTCGAGCACGGTCAGCGGCACGTCGGCGGTCTGGCAGATCACCTCGGGAGCCAGCGACGAGCCGCCCATCCCGGCCAGGACCACGTTCGTCAGGCCCTCGGCGCGCGCCCGCTCCACGAGCTTGCCCAGCTCGGGAAGGAGCTCGCGGGAGGTGCGCGGCAGCGTCAGCCAGCCGAGCCGGACCGCCGCCACCGCCTCGGCGTCCTCACCCCACAGCGTGGGGTCGCCGCCGGCCAGCCGCGCGGGCACGCCGTCGGCGACGAGGCGCCCCGCGACGGAGGAGGCGGCCGCGGCCACCCCCTCCTCGCGGTAGGACACCTCGATCATGGCACCAGATTCTTGGTGACGCTCTCCAGCAGCTCGTTCCAGGACGCCTCGAACTTCTCGACGCCCTCCTCCTCCAGCACCCGCACGACGTCGTCGTAGTCGATGCCGGCGTCCTTGAGCGCGGCCATGGTGTTCCAGGCCTGCTCGTAGAAGGGGCGCACGGTGTCGCCGGTGACCTGGGCGTGGTCGGCGGTGGCGTCGAGGGTCTTCTCCGGCATCGTGTTGACGGTGCCGGGGGCGACGAGCTGGTCGACGTACATGGTGTCGGAGTAGTCGGGGTTCTTCACCCCGGTCGAGGCCCACAGCGGGCGCTGCGGACGGGCGCCCGCGGCGCGCAGGCGCTGCCAGCGCTCGGAGCTGACGACCTCCTCGTAGGCGGCGTAGGCCAGGCGCGCGTTGGCGATGCCGGCCTTGCCCTTCAGCTCCGGCTTGCCGAGCTTGTCGAGCCGCTTGTCGATCTCGGTGTCGACGCGGCTGACGAAGAACGAGGCCACCGACTCGATCGTGGCCAGGTCCAGGCCCTTGGCCTGCGCGGCCTCCAGGCCGGCCAGCCAGGCGTCCATGACCGCGCGGTAGCGCTCCAGCGAGAAGATCAGCGTGACGTTGACGCTGATGCCCTCCGACAGCGCCTGCGTGATCGCGGGCAGGCCCTCAAGGGTGGCCGGGATCTTGATGAACAGGTTGGGCCGGTCGACCATCCACCACAGCGCCCTGGCCTCGGCCACGGTCTTCTCGCTCTCGCGGGCCAGCCGCGGGTCGACCTCCAGCGAGACGCGGCCGTCCACGCCGCCGGTGGCGTCGTAGACCGGGCGCAGCACGTCGGCGGCCCACCGGATGTCGTACGTGGTGATGGCGCGGACGGCCTCCTCCACGGTGACGCCGCGGACGGCCAGGTCGTGGAGCTGGGCGTTGTAGGCGTCGCCCTTGCTGAGCGCGCTGGCGAAGATCGTCGGGTTGGAGGTGACCCCGACGACGTTCTTCTCGCGGATCAGCTGGTCGAGGTTGCCCGTGCGCAGCCGTTCGCGGCTGATGTCGTCGAGCCAGATGGAAACGCCCTGGCCGGACAGCTTGTTGAGGTTCTCGCTCATCTTCTTCTCAGTTTCCCGTCGTCTCGCCCTTGTCCTGACCCAGCTTGGCGAGGCTCGCCTTGGCCGCGGCCGCCACGCGCTCGGCCGTGAGCCCGAACTGCTCGTACAGCGTCTTGTACGGCGCCGAGGCGCCGAAGTGCTCCAGGCTGACCACTTCGCCGCACTCGCCGACGAACTGGTGCCAGCCGAGCGCGACGCCGGCCTCGACCGCGACCCGAGCCCTGATCGAGCTCGGCAGGACGGTCTGCCGGTACGCGGAGTCCTGCCCGTTGAACCACTCGACACACGGCATCGACACCACTCGTGCCGGGATGCCCTGCGCCTCCAGCAGCTCGCGGCCCTGCACGGCCACCTCGACCTCACTGCCGGTGGCGATGATGATCACGTGCGGCTGGCCGTCGGACGCCTCGCGCAGCACGTAGCCGCCGCGGGCCACGCCGTCGGCGCTCGTGCCCTCGTAGACCGGCACGTTCTGCCTGGTCAGAGCCAGGGCGGCGGGACGGTCGGTGTGCTCCAGGATCGTCTTCCACGCGTGCGCGGTCTCGTTGGCGTCGGCCGGGCGGACGACGTCGAGGCCGGGGATGGCGCGCAGCGCCCACAGGTGCTCGATCGGCTGGTGGGTGGGGCCGTCCTCGCCCAGGCCGATGGAGTCGTGCGTCCAGACGTAGGTGACCGGCAGCTTCATCAGCGCGGCCAGGCGCACCGAGGGGCGCATGTAGTCGGAGAAGACCAGGAACGTGCCGCCGTAGGGGCGGGTGCCGCCATGCAGGGCGATGCCGTTGAGAATCGCGCCCATGGCGTGCTCGCGGATGCCGAAGTGCAGGGTGCGGCCGTAGCGGTTACCGGGGAAGTCCTTGGTCTGGTACTCCTCGGGGATGAAGGACGGCTCGCCCTTCATCGTGGTCAGGTTCGACTCGGCCAGGTCGGCCGAGCCGCCCCACAGCTCGGGCAGCACCGGCGCCAGCGCGCCCAGCACCTCGCCGCTGGCCTTGCGGGTGGCCATCGAGGAGCCGGTCTCGAACTCGGGCAGGGCCGTGGCCCAGCCGGCGGGCAGCTCGCGGTGGGAGATGCGGTCGAACTCCTTGGCCCGCTCGGGGTTGGCCAGGCGCCATTCGGCATAGCCCTTGTCCCACTCGGCACGCTCGGTACGGCCGCGGGCGACCACCTCGCGGGCGTGCTGCAGCACCTCGGCCGGCACGTCGAAGCTCTTGGCCGGGTCCATGCCCAGGATCTCCTTGGTCGCGGCGATCTCCGCCTCGCCCAGGGCCGCGCCATGGATCTTGCCGGTGTTCTTCTTGTTCGGCGCCGGCCAGCCGATGATCGTGCGCAGCCGGATGAAGGAGGGCCGGTCGGTCTCGGCCTTGGCCGCCTCCAGCGCCTCGTACAGCGCCTGGACGTCCTCCTCGTACTCGCCGCCGGCGGTCCAGTCGACGCTCTCGGTGTGCCAGCCGTACGCCTCGTAACGCTTGACGACGTCCTCGGACTTGGCGATGAGGGTGTCATCCTCGATGGAGATGTGGTTGTCGTCGTACAGGACGACGAGGTTGCCGAGCTTCTGGTGGCCGGCCAGGGCGCTGGCCTCGTGGCTGATGCCCTCCTCGATGTCGCCGTCGCTGACGAAGCACCAGATGTGGTGGTCGAACGGCGAGGAGCCGCGCTCGGCGTCGGGGTCGAACAGGCCGCGCTCGCGGCGGGCCGCCATCGCCATGCCGACCGCGTTGCCCAGGCCCTGGCCGAGCGGGCCGGTGGTGGTCTCCACGCCGGCGGTGTGGCCGTGCTCGGGGTGACCCGGGGTCAGGCTGTCCCACTGGCGCAGCCGCCGCAGGTCGTCGAGCGTCAGGCCGTAGCCCGACAGGTAGAGCTGGATGTAGAGCGTCAGGCTGGTGTGGCCGCACGACAGCACGAACCGGTCGCGGCCCGCCCAGTTGGGGTCGCTGGGATCGTGGCGCATCACGCGCTGGAACAGCAGGTATGCGGCGGGGGCCAGGCTCATGGCGGTGCCGGGGTGACCCGAGCCCGCCTTCTCCACTGCGTCCATCGCCAGGGCCCGGACGACGTCGACGGCCTTCTTGTCGAGGTCGGTCCATTCAAGGGCTGGCACGAGTTCGGTGCTCAAGTGCTCGATCTCCGGAATCTAGTTGTCATTTGGCAGTACCTGTTGGCTATCCCGCCCACACGGGACCCTAACCGAGTGGAGCTGGCGATCGATTCCCATTCCACCCTCGCGTGTCCATGAATGGCGCAAGCCCCCCATTGGCCGGACCGTCCGCCCCTGCGACTACAGTTTGTTTGTTCGCAGAGGCGCCACGGCGCCACTCATCGATCCGCTCTAATCAGAGGTTACGCGTTGACTCCGCACAGGCTGGAAGCGCCTTGACGGTGCTGACCAACAGGCAGGCCACGACCCCCTCGACCGAGCCCGGGGCGCCGCGCACGTTCGGCATGGTCGTGAAGGCCTACGTCGCGCTCACCAAGCCGCGGATCATCGAGCTGCTGCTGATCACGACCCTGCCGGTGATGTTCCTGGCGGCCGGGGGCCTGCCGCCGCTGTGGAAGTCGATCGCCGTCATGGTCTTCGGCACCCTGTCGGCGGGCAGCGCCAACGCGCTCAACTGCTACGTCGACCGCGACATCGACCAGAAGATGCGGCGCACCCGCCGCCGGCCGCTGGCCAGGCACCAGGTGTCGCCGCGCGGCGCGCTGATCTTCGGGATCGTCCTGGGGATTTTGTCCACTGTTGGCCTGTGGCTCACCACCAATTGGCTGGCCGCGGTGCTGTCCACCGGCGCGATCCTGTTCTACGTCATCGTTTACTCGATGGTGCTCAAGCGCCGCACGGCCCAGAACATCGTCTGGGGCGGCATCGCGGGCTGCATGCCGGTCATGATCGGTTGGGCGGGCATCACCGAGCGACTCGACTGGGCGCCCCTGGTGCTGTTCGGCGTCGTGTTCTTCTGGACGCCGCCCCACACCTGGACCCTTGCCATGCGCTACAAGGAGGACTACGCGGCGGCCAAGGTGCCGATGCTGCCGGTGGTGGCCACCGAGCGGCGGGTGATCCTGGAGTCCGTGGCCTACACCTGGGCGACCGTGCTGTGCTCGCTGGCCCTGTGGCCGGTGGCCGGCACCACGCTGTTCTACCCGGTCGTCGCGGTCGTGCTCGGCGTGGTCTGCCTGTGGGAGGTCCACCGCCTGCTGGCCCGGCTCAACGCCGGCAAGAGCGGCGTCGACCTGCGCCCGATGCGCTTCTTCCACTGGTCCAACGCCTACCTCGCGCTGCTCTTCCTCGCCGTCGCGATCGACCCGCTGCTGGCCTGAGCGCCGTGACCGTCCTGACCGCCGTGCGCGAGGCCCGCGACGCGCGTGTCCGGACGGTGAGGAGTGGCTGTCCCGCGCGGGCGGTCGGCACGGACCCCGGCCCTTCGATCCGTTAAAGTCACGGTATGGCGACCCGTGATCCACGCTGGGTGTTGAAGGACCGCCCGTCGTTCGCGTTGATCACCGGGCTGGTCCTCACCGGCATCTGCGCCCTGGTCTCGTTCTCCTTCGACGTGATCAACGGTGAGCCGGTGCAGTTCTTCATCGCGCTCGGGCTCGCCCTGGCTCCGGTGCCGCTGCTGCTGGCCGCCGTGCTGGCGCTCGACCGCATGGAGCCTGAGCCGCGCAGCAACCTGATCTTCGCCTTCGCCTGGGGCGCGGGCATCGCCGTGCTGGTCGCCGGCGCGATCAACTCGCTCAACCTCCACTACTTCATCGACACCGCCAAACTCTCGCCGACCAGCGCCCGCAACCTGGCGGCCACCTTCGGCGCGCCGGTGGTCGAGGAGACGATGAAGGGCCTGGTGCTGCTCGGCCTGCTGAAGTTCCGCCGGGCCGAGCTCGACGGCCCCACCGACGGCATCATCTACGCCAGCATGGTCGGCCTCGGCTTCGCCATGAGCGAGAACGTCAGCTACTACCTGTCGGCGCTCAACGGCAACGGCGTCAGCAGCCTGGCGGTCACCGTGGTGCTGCGCGGCATCCTGTCGCCGTTCGCCCATCCGCTGTTCAGCTCGATGATCGGGGTGGCCGTCGCCTACGCGGCCCAGCGCCAGGGGCCCGAGCGGGTGTTCCTGGTGCTGGCCGGCTGGTCGGGGGCGATGATCCTGCACGGCCTGTGGAACGGCCTGGCCTCCTACGGCGGCTTCCCCGGGCTCGTGGTGGCCTACCTGGCGCTGCTGGTGGTGCTCGTCGTGCTGATCGGCGTGGTGTTCAGGGACCGGCGGCGCATCGTGGCGCTCATCCAGACCTACCTGCCGCCGTACGAGCCGACCAGACTGGTCGGGCCGGCCGACATCTACATGTTGTCCACGTTCGCCAGGCGCCGCCAGGCCAGGCAGTGGGCCAGGGCCTACGGCGGCAAACGCGGGGTGCGCGCCATGCGCGACTACCAGCTCGCCGCCACCGAGCTCGGCCTGCTGCACGAGCGGGCGGCCCGCCACATCGTCGACGAGCAGGCCTTCCACGAGGAGCAGCGGGCCCTGCTGGAGTGCATGAGCACCGCCCGCGCCGACTTCCCGGTGCCGCCCGTGCACGCCCGCCGGATGGCCAGGGGCACCCCGCCGCCCGGTTACGCGCCCGGCGCGCCCCGCTGAGCCAGGATCTGGGTCAGCGAGACCTCCCGCGGCCCGGGGAAGACCGGGTCGGAGTGCAGCAGCAGCGCGTCCACGACGGCCTTGCCGGTGGCCAGCAGCTCCCGGGTGGCGTAGACGTACGTGGTGGCCGCCCACTGGCGGGTGGAGTCGTCGCCCACGCCGAAGGTCTCCAGCCCGGCCGTCCGGCACAGCGCGACGGCCCTGGGCAGGTGGAAGACCTGGGTGACGACGGTGACCCGTTCGGCGCCGAACACCCGGCGGGCCCGTACGCACGAGTCCCAGGTGTCGAACCCGGCGTAGTCGAGCACGATCACGTCGGCCGGCACGCCCTTGCGCAGCAGGTAGTCGCGCATGGCGGTGGGCTCGTCGTACTCCTTGCGGCTGTTGTCGCCCGACAGCAGCAGCGCCCGCACCTTGCCCGCCCGGTAGAGCTCGGCGGCCACGTCGAGCCGGCGGGCCAGCATCGGCGTGGGCTGGGTGCGCCACAACCCGGCGCCGAGCACCAGCGCGGCCTGCGCGGGCGGCACCCGGCCCAGCCAGCCGCCGCTGCCGGCCACCACGCGGTGCGGCGAGCTGTCGAGCCAGGCCCAGGTCATGGGCGCCAGCGCGAGCACGCTGACCAGCACCAGCCCCTGGTACGTACGGCGCAGCAGCCTGCGCGAGAGCCTAGGGAGTCGCAGCACACCCCATACCATCGCACAACGGTCAGACGGGAGCGGGCGCTTCCGTCTGAGCGGCGGCGGCCGGGGCCTCCAGCGGGCCTCTGCTGCGCAGCGAGGTGACCACCCGCAGCGCGGCGATCCACACCAGCGAGGCGCCGAGCACGTGCAGCAGCACCAGCGCGGCCGGCACGGCCAGGAAGTACTGGGTGTAGCCGATCACGCCCTGGCCCAGCTCCACGACGAACAGCCCGAGCGCGGCCCGCCTGGCGGCCCGGGGCGCGCCGGTCACGCGCAGCGCGAACAGCAGCGCGAACGTCAGGCCGACGACGACGTAGACGATGTCGGCGTGCAGCCGGGCCACGGTCTCGATGTCGAAGCCGAACCGGGAGGCGATGACGTCGCCCGAGTGCGGGCCCGTGCCGCTGACCACCACGCCAGCCACCAGCAGCACCGCCGTGGCGGCGAGCAGCGCGTGGCCGAGCCGCCGGACGTCGCGGTGGGCCACCCCGGCGGCCGGGCCGTCGCCCTCGCCGGCGCGGGCGTAGAGCATCCAGCAGGCGGCGATCAGCGCCATGGAGATCAGGAAGTGCATGCCGACCGTGAACGGGCTGAGCGCGGTCCTGACCACCAGCCCGCCCCACAGGGCCTGGGCCAGCACGCCCGCCGGCTGCAGCAGCGCCAGGCGCACCAGCGCCCGCCTGCGCGGGACCAGGCGCAGCGCCGCGACGACGCACGCCGCGCCCACCGCCAGCACCAGGAACGTCAGCAGCCGGTTGCCGAACTCGATGAGCATCGTGAGCATCGACATCTCGGGATGGGCGACGGGCACGAAGCTGTCGGGCGTGCACCGAGGCCAGGTCGGGCAGCCGAGCCCGGAACCGGTCACCCGCACGCCCGCGCCGGTCACCGCGATGCCCGCGTTGGCCACCACGGAGGCCAGCGCCCAGCCGCGCATCGAGCGCGCGGTCGGCGCCCAGAACGAGCGCAGGGCGCGGGCCAGGACGTTGGGGCGGGTGGTGGATTCCTTCACGTCAACGATGGTACGGGCCAGGTAGGACGGTCCCGTCAGGGGCTTCTCCGGAACGTGACAATGTGACATGTTACTCCTGGCGACTTTCCCGACCCGGTCCGGAGGGGCTTCGAACTGTGATCACAACTGTCGACTACCACACGGGCGGCGAGCCGTTCCGGATCGTCACCGGAGGCGTCCCCGGCATCCCCGGGGCGGACGTGCTCACCCGGCGGGAGAACGCGCCCGCCCACGCCGACCACGTCAGGCGGCTGCTGTGCCACGAGCCACGCGGGCACGCCGACATGTACGGCTGCTTCCTCGTCCCGCCCGACGACGCCGGGGCGCATCTCGGCGCGCTCTTCTGGCACAAGGACGGCTTCTCCACCGCCTGCGGGCACGGCACGATCGCCCTGGGGGCCTACGCGGTCCAGGAGGGGCTGGTCGAGGCCGACCCCGACGGGGAGACCGACGTGGTGGTGGACGTGCCGTCGGGGCGGGTCAGGGCGCGGGTGCGGTGCTCGGGCGGGCGGGTGGCGGGAGTGACGTTCGTGAGCGTCCCGTCGTACGTGATCGCCCGGGACGTGGCCGTCGCTGGAACGAAGGTCGATATTTCGTACGGCGGGGCGATTTATGCGTCTATTTCGGCGGGGGAGTTGGGGCTGTCCGTCGAGCCCCGCCACCTGACCGCCCTCGTCGGGCACGCCCGCCGCATCAAGGCCGCCCTGGCCGGCCACCCCGCCACCCGCCACCCACGCGACGACCGCCTGTCCGGCGTCTACGGCGTCATCTTCTACGACGCCCTGCCGGCCGATGCCCTGCCGGCCGATGCCCTGCCGGCCGACGCCGTGCCGGACGGCGAGCTGTCGGGTGACGGGCTGAACGTCCGGCAGCGCAACGTCACCGTCTTCGCCGACGGCGAGGTGGACCGGTCGCCGTGCGGGTCGGGCACCGCCGCCAGGATGGCGCTGCTGCACGACGCCGGCCTGCGCGGCACCCTGGTGCACGAGAGCGTCGTCGGGTCCGTCTTCCGGGCGCGGGTGGCCGCGGTGACGGCCGAGGGGATCGTGCCGGAGATCGAGGGCATGGCCTACCGCACCGGCCGGCACGTCTTCGAGCTCGATCCCGACGACCCGATCGGAACGGGGTTCACGCTGCGATGAGCGCTCTTCCCTACATCGACGGGCCCGTGCTGGAGCGGCTGGTGCCGGTCGGCCGCGCGGTGGCCGTCCTCGAACAGGCCCTGCGCGACGGGCTCGACCCCGAGCTGACGCCCCGGCGGCCGGCCGTGGACCTGCCGGCCGGGCAGCTCCTGCTCATGCCCGCCGCCGCCGGCCGCTACGCCGGGGTCAAGGCCGTCACCGTCACGCCCGACAACCCCGGGCGCGGGCTGCCCCGCATCCAGGGGACGTACCTCCTGCTGGACGGCCCGACCCTGGCCCCGCTCGCCGCCCTGGACGGCATCGCGCTCACGTCCCTGCGCACGCCCGCCGTCTCCGCCCTGGCCGTCGCCCACCTGGCCGAGACGGACGCGCGCCGCCTGGTGGTGTTCGGCAGCGGGCCGCAGGCGTACGGGCACGTCCTGGCCCTGCGCGAGGTGCGGCCCGTCGAGCACGTCACGGTCGTGGGCCGCGACCCCGCCCGCGCCGCCGCCCTGGCCACCCGCTGCCGCGACCTCGGCCTGACCGCCGAATCCCTGACCGCCGAACCCCTGACCGCCGAACCCCTGACCACCGAACCCCTGACCAGCGGAGCTCCCACCGCCGAAGCCGCCACCACCGGAGCCTCCACCGCCGAAGCCGCGGTGGTGCCCGGCGCGGTGGCCGACGCGGTCCGGGCCGCCGACCTCGTCGCCTGCTGCACCACGGCCGCGCAGCCGCTGTTCCCCGGTAAGCTCGCCCGGGACGGCGTCACCGTGGTCGCGGTCGGGTCGCACGAGCCCGGCGTCCGCGAGCTCGACGGCGACCTCGTCGCCCGCGCCACCGTGGTCGTCGAGGCCAGATCGGCCGCCCTGGAGGAAGCCGGCGACGTGATCATCCCGATCCGCCACGGTACGATCACCTCTGGTCATCTCGCCGGGAACCTCGCCGAGCTGATCGCCGGGAGGGTGGTGGCCGGTCCCGGCCCGCGGGTGTTCAAGAGCACGGGCATGGCGTGGCAGGACCTGGTGGTCGCCGCGGCCGCGTACGAGGCGTGGAAGTAGGAGGGAAGGCGGATGGCTGCCGAGGACCGGCTCGACCTGCCGATGGTGGGGGAGCGGCAGAGCCTGCGCGAGCAGGTCGCGCACGCGCTGCGGGCCGCGCTGATCACCGGTGAGATGCGGCCAGGGGTGGTCTACTCCGCGCCCGTGCTCGCCGCGCAGTTCGGCGTCTCGGCCACGCCGGTCCGCGAGGCCATGCTCGACCTGGCCAAGGAGGGCCTGGTCGAGGCCGTGCGCAACAAGGGCTTCCGGGTGACCGAGCTGTCCGACCGCGACCTCGACGAGCTGACCCAGATCCGTGAGCTGATCGAGGTGCCCACCGTCTCGCGGCTGGCCGACAGCGCCCGCGCCGAGGAGTTCGAACGGCTGCGCCCGATCGCCGAGGAGATCGTCTCGGCCGCCGACCGGGCCGACCTGCTCGCCTACATCGACGCCGACCTGCGCTTCCACCTGGAGCTGCTGGCCCTGGCGGGCAACGTCCACCTGGTGGAGGTGGTGCGCGACCTGCGCAACCGGGCCCGGCTCTACGGTCTGTCGCAGCTGGCCGAGCGCGGCTCGCTGACCGACTCCGCCAGGGAGCACCTGGCCATGCTCGACGCGCTCAAGAGCGGCGACGGCAAGGCGGTCGGCCACCTGATGGGCGAGCACATCGGCCACGTCCGGGGGATCTGGGCCGAGCACTGACGCCTGCCGCGTTTCTTTACCGTCCGAATTAAGAGGGTTTGTCCGTTTTGAGGTAATGTGTTGGTGAAAGCTTTCACGAACTGATCTTCCTGAGAGCCTCACAAGCCCGGTCACGCGGATGCCCGCATCCGTTGACCTTCACCGGGCTCGGCGACCCGCCCACCTCAAGCCGAGCCCTCCGCCGCGCGCCCGAGAGATCCCCATCCCCGCGGGCGCGCGGCGGCACCTCCTCGGCACTCCTTGACGCCCGGCCGTCAGCGCCCGGTCATCCTGGTCGAGCCGAGGCTGGCGGCCACGACGCACACGATCGCCGCCCACTGCTGCACGTGCAGGACCTCGCCCAGCACCAGCACGCCCGCCAGCGCCGCCACGGCCGGCTCCAGGCTCATCAGAATGCCGAACACGTGCTTGGGCATGCGCCGCAGCGCGTGGAGCTCCAGCGAGTACGGGATCACCGACGACAGCAGCCCCACGCCCAGCCCGATCAGCAGCAGCGACGGCTGCAACAGGTCCGCGCCGCCGGTCGTGACGCCCACCGGCGCGATCACCAGGGTCGAGACGATCATCGCGAACGACAGCCCGGTGGTGCCGGGGAAACGCCGCCCGGCCGCCGCGGACAGCAGGATGTAGGCCGCCCAGCACGCGCCCGCCACCAGGGCGAACCCGATGCCCAGCCACCAGGCCGCGGACGCCTGCTGCCCCCAGGGCGCCAGCAGCGCCACGCCGAGGCCGGCCAGGCCGATCCAGGCCAGGTCGAGCCTGCGCCGGGAGGCGGCCACGGCCACGCCCAGCGGGCCGAGGAACTCGATCGCCACCGCGACGCCCATCGGCAGCCGCGACAGGGCCTCGTAGTACGACAGGTTCATCAGCGCGAGCGTCAGGCCGAAACCGGCCCCGACCGCCCAGTCGCGCCACCCCAGCCCCCGCAGCTTCGGCCTGGCCACCGCGGCCATGATCAGGCCGCCCGCCGCGATGCGCAGGAACACCACGGCGCTCGGCGGCAGGACGGCGAACAGGTTCTTGGCGAACGCGGCGCCGAGCTGCACCGAGACGATGGACAGCAGGACCAGCGACGAGGGCGGGATCGAGTCCGCGGCCTGGCGCAGCAGGCGGCCAGGCCGGGGCAGCGCCGGGCGGCGATCGAAGGGATCGTCGAGGGCGAAGTCGGTCACGGAACTCCTCGCGCGGAAGGTGGGGCGGTCGTCCAGAGCGTACTGACCTCGGACGACATCTCCGCACGCGGGGTGGCGCGCCCCCTCACTCCCAGCGGAGCAGCCTCACCCCCAGCGGCACAGCCGCCTCACTCCCAGCGGAACAGCCGCGAGACCAGCGCCAGGGTCAGCACGGCCCAGCCTGCCAGGACGAGCACCGGCCCCAGCGGCAGCGCCGCCCCCTGGGCGAGCACCGCGCGCAGGCCGCCGGTCAGGGCCGAGATCGGCAGCAGCTCCAGGACCGGCCGCGCGCCCTCGGGGAACTTCGACAGCGGGAAGATCACCCCGCCCGCCCCCAGCAGCACCAGGTAGACCAGGTTGGCCGCGGCCAGCGTCGCCTCGGCCCGCAGCGTGCCCGCCATGAGCAGGCCGAGGCCGCTGAAGGCCGCCGTGCCCAGCACGACCAGCACCGCGGCGGCCAGGAACGACCCGTGGGGCCGCCAGCCCAGCGCCAGCCCCACCGCCACGATCACCGCCGCCTGGATGACCTCCACGGCCACCACCGCGGCCGTCTTGGCCAGCATGAGCCCGGCCCGGGACAGCGGGGTCGCGCCCAGCCGCTTGAGCACGCCGTAGCGGCGCTCGAAGCCGGTGCCGATGGCCTGCCCGGTGAAGGCCGTGGACATGACGGCCAGGGCCAGCACGCCCGGCACGAGGAAGTCGACCCGCCGGCCGCCCCCGACGTCGACCAGCGGCGCCAGCGAGAAGCCGACCAGCAGCAGCACCGGGATGATCAGGGTGAGCAGGAGCTGCTCGCCGTTGCGCAGCATCGTGCGGACCTCCGAGCCGGCCTGCGCGAGCACCATGCGCGGGAACGGCGCGGCGCCCGGCGCGGGCGAGAGGTCGAGCACGGGGGTCATCGCAGCTCCCTGCCGGTCAGTTCGAGGAAGACGTCTTCGAGGGTACGGCGCTCGATGCGCAGGTCGTCGGCCGTGACGCCCTCCGCCGCGCACCAGGCCGTGACGGTGGCCAGCAGCTCGGGCCCCACCTGGCCCTCGATGATGTAGTGGCCGGCCGGCGACTCCTTGGCCGCGCTGCCCACCGGGAGCGCGTTGAGCAGCTCCTCCAGCGTGAGCCCCGGCCGGGCCCTGAACCTGAGCTGCCGCTCGGCCCCGGTCAGCGAGGCCGGGCTGCCCTCGGCCACCACGCGCCCCCTGTCGATGATCACGACGTGGTCGGCCAGCCGCTCGGCCTCCTCCATGTGGTGGGTGGTCAGCACCACCGACACCCCGGCGCCGCGCAGCTCGCCGACCAGGTCCCAGCAGGCGTGCCGGGCCTGCGGGTCGAGCCCGGCGGTCGGCTCGTCGAGGAACACCAGCTCCGGCCTGCCGATCACGGCCGCGGCCAGCGACAGCCGCTGCTGCTGCCCGCCCGACAGCCGCCGGTAGGGGGTGCGCGCGTGCTCGGCCAGCCCGAGCCGGGTCAGCAGCGCGCCGGGATCGTGCGGACGGGCGTAGAAGCGCGCGACCAGGCGCAGCCACTCGGCGCAGCGCATCGCCGGCGGCACCCCGCCGGCCTGGAGCATCACCCCGACGCGCGGCCGCAGCTCGGGCAGCGTGGGCGACAGGCCGAGCACCCGAACGGTGCCGGAGTCAGCCTTGCGGAACCCCTCGCAGATCTCGACCGTGGACGTCTTGCCCGCGCCATTGGGCCCGAGGACGGCGGTGACCGCGCCGCGGCCGGCCCGCAGGGTGAGGCCGTCGAGGGCGGTCCGGCCGCCGTAGCGTTTGACCAGGTCGACGATCTCGACGGCTGGGGAATCCATGGCCACGAGTTTAGGGACTGCGCCGGGCGGTCCGGCCCCCAGGTACGCGCCCGGCGAACGCCCGCCGGGCGGCCCTGCCCGGAAATGGACGGCTCTTGACCGGACCGTTCCCCGGAAAGACGTGAGAACCGGGGGAAGCGCGGCGATGAGCTCCACATGTCGCGACGCAGTGGATACGACCCAGGAGTTCCGTGCTGGGTGGACCTGGCCAGCACCGACGTCCCCGGCTCGGTCCGGTTCTACGGGGATCTGTTCGGCTGGCGGGCCGACATGGTCGACGACCCGGCGGCCGGCGGCTACGGGATGTTCGTCCACGAGGGCAGCAAGGTCGCCGGGATCGGCCCCGTCCGCGACGGCGGCTCCACCTCGCTCTGGAACACCTACGTCGCCACCGACGACGCCGCCGCGCTGGCCGGCCGGGTCAGGGACGCCGGCGGCACCGTCGTGGCGGAGCCCATGGCGATCTTCGACGAGGGCACCATGGTCGCCCTGCGGGCCCCCGACGGCTCCTACGCCGCCGCCTGGCAGGGGGCCGCCCACGCGGGTGCGGAGCTGGTCAACGAGCCCGGCGCGTTCTGCTGGAACGAGCTGTGCACCCGGGACGCGCCGGCCGCCGAGCGCTTCTACTCGGCGGTCTTCGGCTGGACGTCCCGCACGTCCGACCTGGGCGGCATGGCGTACACCGAGTGGGTGGCGGGGGAGGCGGCCGTCGCGGGGATGATCCCGATGCCCGACGAGGCGCCGGCGGAACTGCCGTCGTTCTGGCTGACCTACTTCGCGGTCGCCGACCTCGACGCGGCCCTGCACGCCGCCGCCGACGCGGGCGCCGACGTGCTCACCGGCGTGACCGAGGCGCCGCCCGGCAGGTTCGCGCAGCTCATCGACCCGCAGGGCGCGGCCTTCGGCGTCATCCAGCTCAACGAAACGTCATGAAATATCTGATAACCGGGAATTAGGAGGACCGAATCCCGGTTTGATCCCTCGGCCCTCGTGGGTCATCGGCCTGCGAGGGGAAGGGGTTCACGCATGTCCGTGGCAGAAGCCGCGTCCGCCGCCATTGGGAGCAAGGGCGAGACCAAGGGCGGGAGGCGGGGGCTGCTGCTGGTCATCCTGGGCGCGCTGTCGGCGATCGGCCCGCTGTCCATCGACATGTACCTGCCCGCCCTGCCCGCCATCACCGAGGAGATGCTCAGCGCTCCCGCGCAGGTCCAGCTCACCCTCACCGCCTGCCTGATCGGCGTCTCCGTCGGCCAGGTCGTCGCCGGCCCGGTCAGCGACGTGCGCGGGCGGCGCGTCCCGCTGATCGTGGGCGTGTCGGGGTTCATGGTCGCCTCGCTGCTGTGCGCGTTCGCGCCGTCGGTGCCCGTGCTGATCGTCCTGCGGCTGCTGCAGGGCATTCTGGGCGGGGCGGCGCTGGTCATCGTGCGCGCGGTCGTCCGCGACCTGTACGACGGCGCCGCCATCGCCCGCATCTTCGCCACGCTCATGCTGGTCAGCGGCCTGGCGCCGATCCTCGCCCCCATCGCCGGGGCCCAGCTGCTCGCCTTCACCTCCTGGCGCGGCGTGTTCGTGGCGCTCAGCGTCGCCGGGCTCGTGCTGCTGCTGGCCGTGCTGCCGGGGGTGCGCGAGACGCTGCCCGCCGACCGGCGCGAGAGCGGCGGGCTGGGGCACACCGTGCGCACCTTCTGGCAGCTCCTGCG
This sequence comes from Nonomuraea sp. NPDC004702, assembly GCF_053601695.1. Lineage (NCBI taxonomy): Bacteria > Bacillati > Actinomycetota > Actinomycetes > Streptosporangiales > Streptosporangiaceae > Nonomuraea > Nonomuraea sp. NPDC004702. Next base: position 55,702 of record NZ_JBSGCE010000032.1, on the reverse strand, counting down.
CGACCGCGCGTTCATGGGCTGCGCGCTCACCGCCGGGCTGGCCTTCGCGGCGATGTTCGGCTACATCTCCGGCTCGCCGTTCGTGCTCCAGCAGGTGTACGGCGCCACCCCGCAGCAGTACTCGCTCATCTTCGGGCTCAACGCGCTCGGCCTGACCGCGATGGCCCAGCTCGGCGGCCGCCTGTCGGGCCGCGTGGAGCCCGCCCGCCTGGTCGTCATCGGGCTGGTCACCGGCCTGGTGGGCGCCGGGCTGCTGCTGACCGCCGCGCTCACCGGGCTCGGCCTGGCCGGCATCGTGGCGGGCCTGTTCGTCATCATGCTGGGTCAGGGGCTCGTCCTGCCCGGCACCGGCGCGCTCGCGCTGGCCGGGCAGCCCGCCCAGATCGCCGGCAGCGCCTCGGCGCTGCTCGGCGTGCTGCAGTTCGCGCTGGGCGCCCTGGCCGCCCCGCTGGTCGGCCTGGCGGGCGAGGGCACGGCCGTGCCGATGGCCTGCGTGATGCTCGGCCTCATCGTCTGCTCCACGCTCGCGTTCGCGATCTTGGGACGCCGAAAGGTTAGGTAAGCCTTACCTGCGTGAGCAATTCCATTGGTGGCCTGCTCCGATTCGTTTGTGCAGCGGGAAGGAATTACGGCACACTGATGTTGTGAAAAACATGCCCACGATCGAGCCCGGTAGCGAGCGCAGCACCCGCGCGCGCGTCGCCAGGCTGATCCTTGAGCATGGTCCCGTGACGGCCGCCTCGCTCGGCGAGCGGCTGGGGCTGACGCCCGCCGCGGTGCGCAGGCACCTCGACGCGTTGCTGGCCGAGGGAATGATAGAGCCTCGCACGGTCAGGCCGCGCGGTCAGCGCGGGCGCGGACGGCCCGCCAAGCTGTTCGCCATCACCGACGCGGGGCGCAGTGCTTTCGAGCACGCCTATGACGACCTCGCCGGGAGTGCACTCCGCTTCCTGGCCGAGCGCATGGGGCGAGAAGCCGTGACCGACTTCGCCCGCTCGCAGGTGTCGAGCCTGCTGACGCGGCTGGAGCCGGTCATGCGGACGGTGCCGGCGGACCAGCGCGTACAGGTGCTGGCGCAGGCGCTGTCGGCAGAGGGGTACGCCGCCTCGGCCAGCAAGGCCAAGTCGGGCGGCGACCAGCTCTGCCAGCACCACTGCCCGGTGGCTCACGCGGCCGCGGAGTTCCCGCAGCTCTGCGAGGCCGAGACGGAGGCGTTCGCGCAACTGCTCGGCACCCCGGTGCAGCGCCTGGCCACGATCGCGCACGGCGACGGGGTCTGCACGACCCACGTGAGCCCCAAGTCGCTGGCTGAATCCGCACACAGAGACAAGAGCAAGGAGACCGGAAGGTGACTGTCACCGACCGCCCGGAGCTGGAAGGCCTCGGGAATTACAAGTTCGGCTGGGCCGACCCGGATGCCGCGGGCGCGGCGGCCAAGCGTGGCCTGTCCGAGGAGGTCGTCCGCAACATCTCCGCGCTCAAGAACGAGCCGGAGTGGATGCTCGACCTTCGCCTGAAGGGCCTCCGCCTGTTCGCCAAGAAGCCGCTGCCCACCTGGGGCTCCGACCTCACCGGCATCGACTTCGACAACATCAAGTACTTCGTGCGCTCGACCGAGAAGCAGGCCGCTTCCTGGGACGAGCTGCCCGCCGACATCAAGAACACCTACGACAAGCTCGGCATCCCCGAGGCGGAGAAGCAGCGCCTCATCGCCGGCGTCGCGGCCCAGTACGAGTCGGAGGTCGTCTACCACAAGATCCGTGAGGACCTTGAGGAGAAGGGCGTCATCTTCGTCGACACCGACACGGGTCTGAAGGAGCACGAGGAGCTCTTCAAGGAGTACTTCGGCTCGGTGATCCCGGTCGGCGACAACAAGTTCGCCGCGCTCAACACCGCCGTGTGGTCCGGTGGCTCGTTCATCTACGTGCCGCCGAACGTCGAGGTCGAGATCCCGCTGCAGGCCTACTTCCGGATCAACACCGAGAACATGGGCCAGTTCGAGCGGACCCTGATCGTCGTGGACGAGAACTCCTACGTCCACTACGTCGAGGGCTGCACCGCGCCGATCTACTCCTCCGACTCGCTGCACAGCGCGGTCGTCGAGATCATCGTGAAGAAGAACGCCCGCTGCCGTTACACGACCATCCAGAACTGGTCGAACAACGTCTACAACCTGGTCACCAAGCGCGCCGTCGCCTACGAGGGCGCGACCATGGAGTGGATCGACGGCAACATCGGCTCCAAGGTCACGATGAAGTACCCGGCCGTCTACCTGATGGGCGAGCACGCCAAGGGCGAGACGTTGAGCGTCGCCTTCGCCGGCGAGGGCCAGCACCAGGACGCCGGCTCCAAGATGGTGCACCTGGCGCCCAACACCAGCTCCAGCGTCATCTCCAAGTCGGTGGCGCGCGGCGGCGGCCGCACCTCCTACCGCGGTCTCGTGCAGATCGAGGAGGGCGCCCACGGCAGCGCCAGCACCGTCAAGTGCGACGCGCTCCTGGTCGACCAGATCAGCCGCTCCGACACCTACCCGTACGTCGACGTGCGCGAGGACGACGTCTCGATGGGCCACGAGGCCACGGTCTCCAAGGTCAGCGAGGACCAGCTCTTCTACCTCATGAGCCGCGGGCTCGGCGAGGACGAGGCCATGGCGATGATCGTGCGCGGCTTCGTCGAGCCGATCGCCCGCGAGCTGCCCATGGAATACGCGCTCGAGCTCAACCGGCTGATCGAGCTGCAGATGGAAGGAGCCGTCGGCTGATGGGCCTGAACGAGAAGCCCCTGTCGACCCTGCACGAGAAGGCGTCCTACGACCTGGGCGACTTCGAGGTCCCGACCGGGCGCGAGGAGTCGTGGCGCTTCACGCCGCTGTCCCGCCTGAAGGGCCTGCACAACGGCAAGGCCGACCCCGTGGGCCACGTGCGCCTCGACGTCGAGGCCGCGCCCGAGGTCGTCGTCGAGACGGTCGGGCGCGACGACGCCCGCGTCGGCAAGGCGTTCACGCCCACCGACCGGGTCAGCGCGCAGGCGTGGAACAGCTTCGAGAAGGCGACCGTGATCACGGTGCCGCGCGAGGCCGTCACGTCGAAGCCGACCGTGCTCACCCTGACCGGTGAGGGCGACGGCGCCGCCTACGGCCACATCGTGGTCAAGGTGGAGCCGATGGCCGAGGCCGTGGTCGTGCTCGACCACAAGGGCAGCGCCGTCTACGCCGACAACATCGAGTTCGTCGTCGGCGACGGCGCCAACCTCAAGGTCGTCAGCCTCCAGGACTGGGACGACGACGCCGTGCACGTCTCCCACCACCACGCCCAGCTCGCCAAGGACGCGACCTTCCGCAGCTTCGTGGTGACCCTCGGCGGCGACCTGGTCCGGCTCTCGCCCAGCGTGGCCTACACCGCGCCCGGCGGCGACGCCGACATGTCCGGCGTCTACTTCGTCGACGCCGGCCAGCACCTGGAGCACCGCCTCCTGGTCGACCACTCCCAGCCCAACTGCAAGAGCAACGTCGACTACCGCGGCGCGCTGCAGGGGCAGGACGCGCACGCCGTCTGGATCGGCGACGTGATCATCAGGGTCGAGGCCGAGGGCACCGACACCTACGAGCTCAACCGCAACCTCATCCTCACCGACGGCGCCCGCGCCGACTCGGTCCCCAACCTGGAGATCCTCACCGGCGAGGTCGCCGGAGCCGGGCACGCCTCGGCCTCGGGCCGCCTCGACGACGAGCACATCTTCTACCTCCAGGCCCGCGGCATCCCCTACGACGAGGCCCGCCGCCTGGTCATCAGGGGCTTCCTCGGCCAGCTCATCGAGAAGATCCAGATCGAGGAGATCCGCGACCGCGTGCTGGCCGCGGTGGAGGCGGAGCTCGCGCGATGAGTTTCGAGAAGGTCTGCCAGGTCGCCGACATCCCCGACGGCGGCGTCATCGGCGTCGAGGTCGGGGAGACCCCGGTGGCGCTGGTGCGCAAGGGCGCCGACGTCTTCGCCCTGCACGACGTCTGCTCGCACGCCGAGGTGAAGCTCAGCGAGGGCGAGGTCTACGACGGCACGCTGGAGTGCTGGCTGCACGGCTCGTGCTTCGACGTGCGCTCCGGCAAGCCCACCGGCCCGCCCGCCACCAAGCCCGTGAACGTCTACACAGTCAAGATCGACGGCGACGACGTCCTCGTCTCGCTCTCGAAGGAGTCATAAACGTGTCCACCCTAGAGATCCGTGACCTCAAGGTCGCCGTCGAGGACAAGGAAATCCTGCGCGGCGTCAACCTGACGGTGAAGTCCGGCGAGACGCACGCCATCATGGGCCCCAACGGCTCGGGCAAGTCCACCCTCGCCTACGCGATCGCCGGTCACCCCAAGTACACGATCACCGGCGGCCAGGTGCTGCTCGACGGCGTCGACCTGCTGGAGCTGTCGGTCGACGAGCGCGCCCGCGCCGGCCTGTTCCTCGCCATGCAGTACCCGGTCGAGGTTCCCGGCGTGTCGGTGTCGAACTTCCTGCGCTCGGCCGTCACCTCGGTCCGCGGCGAGGCGCCCAAGCTGCGCGAGTTCGCCAAGGACCTCAAGGCCGGCATGGACGCGCTGTCCATCGACGCCGCCTTCGCCCAGCGCAACCTCAACGAGGGCTTCTCCGGCGGTGAGAAGAAGCGCCACGAGATCCTCCAGCTGGAGCTGCTCAAGCCGAAGATCGCCGTGCTCGACGAGACCGACTCCGGCCTCGACGTCGACGCGCTGCGGGTGGTCTCCGAGGGCATCAACCGCTTCCGCTCCATGGGTGAGACCGGCGTGCTGCTGATCACCCATTACACCCGCATCCTGCGCTACGTGAAGCCCGACTTCGTGCACGTCTTCGCCGGCGGCCGGATCGTCGAGGAGGGCGGGCCGGAGCTGGCCGACAAGCTCGAGGCCGAGGGCTACGAGCAGTACACGAAGGCATCTGCATGACTTCCACCAGCTTGGACGTGGAGAAGATCAGGAAGGACTTCCCGGTCTTCTCCCGCGAGCTGCCCGACGGGCGCCCGCTCGTCTACCTCGACTCGGGCAACTCCTCGCAGAAGCCCAACCAGGTCATCGACACCATGCGCGACCACCTGGCGCTGCACTACAGCAACGTCGGGCGGGCCATGCACGTGCTCGGCGCGGAGTCGACCGAGGCGTACGAGAGCGCGCGCGACAAGGTGGCGGCGTTCGTCGGGGCGGGCTCGCGCGACGAGGTGATCTTCACCAAGAACGCCTCCGAGGCCCTCAACCTCGTGGCCTACTCCTTCGGCAACCCGGCCAACACCGACCCGCGCTTCACCCTCGGCCCCGGCGACGAGATCGTCATCTCCGAGATGGAGCACCACTCCAACATCGTGCCGTGGCAGATGCTCGCGCAGCGCACCGGCGCCACGCTGAAGTGGTTCGGCGTCACCGACGACGGGCGGCTCGACTTCGACCCGGCCGTCGTCACCGAGCGCACGAAGATCGTCTCGATCGCCCACCAGTCGAACGTGCTCGGCACGGTCAACCCGGTCACCGCGGTGGCCGCGCGGGCGCACGAGGTCGGCGCGCTGATCATGCTCGACGCCTCGCAGTCCGTGCCGCACCACCCGGTGGACATGGCCGCGCTGGGCGCCGACTTCGTGGCCTTCACCGGTCACAAGATGGTCGGCCCTTCGGGCATCGGCGTGCTGTGGGGCCGTACCGAGCTGCTGGAGGCCATGCCGCCGTTCCTGGGCGGCGGCGAGATGATCGAGGCGGTCTGGATGGACCGCTCGACGTACGCGCCGATCCCGCACAAGTTCGAGGCCGGCACGCCGCCCATCGTCGAGGCCATCGGCCTCGGCGCGGCGGTCGACTACCTCACCGCGGTCGGCATGGACGCCATCGAGGCGCACGAGCGCTCGCTGACGGCCTACGCCCTCGACGCCCTGCGCGAGGTGCCGTCGCTGCGGCTGATCGGGCCCGACTCCCTCGACCAGCGCGGCAGCACGCTGTCGTTCACGCTGGAAGGCATACACCCCCACGATGTGGGGCAGATCCTGGACGACCAGTTCGGGGTCGCCGTCCGCGTCGGGCACCACTGCGCGCGCCCGCTGCACCTGCGGTTCGGAATACCGGCGACCACGCGGGCGTCGTTCTACCTGTACAACACCACGGGCGAGATCGACGCCCTGGTGCGCGGCCTCCATCACGTTCAGAAGGTGTTCGCATAGCCATGATCGGCGAGTCGATGTACCAGGAGCTGATCCTGGAACACTACAAGCACCCGCAGGGGCGGGGGCTGCGCGAGCCGTACGACGCCGAGGTTCACCACGTGAACCCGACGTGCGGCGACGAGATCACGCTGCGGGTCAGGGTGGGCGACGCCGGTAAGATCGAAGACGTCTCCTACGACGGCCAGGGCTGCTCGATCAGCCAGGCGGCCGCCTCCGTGCTGCACGAGCTGGCCACCGGCTCGACGGTCGAGGAGTCGCTGTCGGTGGTCGACGAGTTCACCCGGCTCATGCAGGGCCGGGGGCAGGTCGAGGCCGACGAGGAGGTGCTCGGGGACGCGGTGGCGTTCGCGGGCGTGGCCAAGTTCCCGGCGCGCGTCAAGTGCGCGCTGCTGTCGTGGATGGCCTACAAGGACGCTGTGGTGAGGAGTGCCCAATGAGCAAGCCTGTGGAGACTCCGACCGGCTTCGACGGTGACACCACCGTCGAGGAGGTCATGGAGGCGCTCAAAGACGTCGTCGACCCCGAGCTCGGCATCAACGTCGTCGACCTGGGGCTGATCTACGGGCTCAACCTCGACCCGTCCGACGCCGGTCAGCCCGTGGCCACCATCGACATGACGCTGACCAGCGCGGCCTGCCCGCTGACCGACGTCATCGAGGACCAGGCCCACTCCGCCCTGGAGGGCATGGTCTCCGACGTGAAGATCAACTGGGTCTGGCTGCCGCCGTGGGGCCCGGACAAAATCACTGACGAGGGGCGTGAGCAGCTCCGTATGCTAGGCTTCAACGTCTGATCTTTCTAGCTGTAACGGCTGGCGTTGGGCGTCAGCCGTTTCAGTGTGCCAAGGAGGGGTTTCGGAAGGTCCGTACCCAGCCAGGGAATATCCGATACCATCCCCGGCGTTGGCACCAGGTATACACCAGACGCCTCATCTCGCGTCATCGCGCCGCCTGCGGCCGGTGCCCCGGTGTATCCCCCCTGTGAAGTCCCGCCTCGATGGCGGGCGTAAATGCAACGTGTACGGCATCAGGCCGTATGTCCCGGCTCGTCCTTTCGCAGAAGTGACGCGCCACTTCGACTGAAAGGCACGAATTTCGTGACCATGCTTGACGCTGTCATGCCCGCGTTCGACGAGACCGCCCCCGAGACGGGCCCGTCGGAGTTCGAACTGCTCGGCCTTCCCAAGCCGCTCATCAGCGGTCTGGCCAAGCAGGGCATCGACAGCCCGTTCCCCATCCAGAGTGCGACGATCCCCGACGTGCTCGCCGGCCATGACGTCCTGGGCCGTGGCCAGACCGGCTCGGGCAAGACCCTGGCCTTCGGTTTGCCGACCATGGCTCGCATCGCGGGGGTGCGGCCCGCCGCCGGCCACCCGCGCGCGATGATCCTTGTGCCCACCCGTGAGCTGGCCCTTCAGGTGCACGACGCGCTCGAACCGCTCGGCCGCGGCCTCGGGCTGCGGATGAAGGTCGTCGTGGGCGGCATGTCCATGGGCAAGCAGATCGAGGCACTGCGCCGCGGCGTCGACATCGTGATCGCCACCCCGGGCCGCCTGGGCGACCTGATCCGGCAGGGCGAGTGCTCGCTGGCGCAGGTCGAGGTCTCCGTCCTCGACGAGGCCGACCACATGTGCGACCTCGGCTTCTTCCCCGTCGTCACCGAGCTGCTGGCCCAGACCCCGACCGACGGGCAGCGCCTGCTGTTCTCGGCCACCCTCGACGGCGACGTCGACAAGCTGGTGCGCCGCTTCCTCAAGGACCCGATCACCCACTCCGTGGCCCCGGCGACCTCGCCGGTCGACACCATGGAGCACCACGTGATGCAGGTCACCCGGGACGACAAGTTCGACGTCACGGCCGAGATCGCCAACCGCGAGGGCCGTACGATCATCTTCGTCCGCACCCAGCACGGCGTCGACCGGCTGTGCAAGCAGCTCGCCCGGGTCGGCATCAAGGCCGGCGGCCTGCACGGCGGCAAGCGCCAGAACCAGCGCACCCGCATCCTGGCCGAGTTCCGCGAGGGCTCGATCAACGTGCTGGTCTGCACCGACGTCGCGGCCCGCGGCATCCACGTCGACAACATCAGCCTGGTGCTGCACGTCGACCCGCCGCAGGACCACAAGAGCTACCTGCACCGCGGCGGCCGTACCGCCCGCGCGGGCGAGAAGGGCACCGTCGTCACCCTGGTGCTGCCCAACGAGCGCCGCTCGACCGACGCCCTGACCAGGCGCGCCGGCATCCACCCGTTCCGGCTCAAGGCCACCCCGGGGCATCCCCGGCTGGCCGAGGTGGCCGGGGCCCGTACGCCGAGCGGCGAGGCCATCCCCGTGTGGGAGCCCGACGTCCGCAAGCCGCTGCGCCCGCGCCGTGAGGGCGGTCACGGCGGCGCCGAGCGCCGGGGCGGGCGTCGTCCGCGCCGCGAGTTCGACGGCGAGCGCCGTCCGCGCCGGCACGAGGACGGCACCTTCGCCGGCGGCGACGACCGTCGTCCGCGCCGTCACGAGGAGTCCGGTGAGGACCGTCGTCCGCGCCGGCACGCCGAGGGCGAGCGGCCGTTCGGCGGCGGGCAGCGTCCGGCCGAGGCGCGCACGTTCGGCGACGACCGCAGGCGTGGCGACCGGCCGCGCGGCGGTTTCCGCTCCGACGACCGCCCCGCCCGTCAGGACGACCGCGGTGGTTTCCGTTCCGACGACCGCCCCGCCCGTCAGGACGACCGTGGTTTCCGCTCCGACGACCGCCCGGCGTTCCGCCAGGACGACCGCGGCTACCGGTCCGAGGCGCCCCGTGGCGGCGGGTACCGTGACGGCCAGCGTGGCGGCGGCGGTTTCCGCTCCGACGACCGCGGCCGCTTCGGCGCCGACCGCGGCCGCCCGTTCTCGGGCGACCGTGACCGGCCCGCCCGCTCCGACGAGCGCGCCCCCCGCGACGGCTTCCGCTCCGGCGGCGGCTTCCGTTCCGAGGAGCGCGGCAACGGCGGGTTCCGCCGCAACAACGGCGGCCGCCGCTTCGAGCGCTGACGCCGGCTGAACGACCGACTGCCCGTCGCGCCTCCCGCAGGGGAGGGGCGGCGGGCTTCGTCGTTCCCGGGCGTGCTAGGAGGTCAGGACGTCGAGAGCGCGGTCGACGTCGTCGACGGTGTTGTAGACGTGGAAGCCCGCGCGGACCCGGCCGGCGCGCACCGCGGCGCGGATGCCGGCCGCCGCCAGCCGCTCGCCCGGCGCCTCCACCGACACGATCGCCGAGTCGGACGGTTCCAGCCCCAGCCCGGCCCTGAACCGGTTGGCCAGCCCGACGTCGTGCTCGTGGACGCGCTGGGCGCCGATCTCGTTGAGCAGTTCGAGCGCGGGCGCCGCGCCGACGTAGCAGAACCAGGCCGGCGACAGGTCGAAGGCGCGGGCGTCGGAGGCCAGCCGCAGCGGCGGCCCGTAGTAGGAGCCGCCCGGATCGTCGCCGGCGTACCAGTTGGCCGCCAGCGGCCGCATCAGGGAGCGCACCCGGGGCGACAGGTAGCCGAACGCGGCCCCGCGCGGCGCCATGAGCCACTTGTAGGCCGCGCACGCCAGCACGTCGATGCCGTCGGCCACCGACACCGGCAACCACCCACACGCCTGGGAGCCGTCGGCGATGACCAGCGCGTCGTGGGCGCGGGCGGCGGCGACGACGTCGTGCAGCGGCGTCACGTAACCGGTCGCCGACTGCACGAGGCTGAAGGCGACGGCGTCGGTCCGGCTCGTGACGGCGTCGGCCAGGCGCTCGGCGGGCACGGTCTCGACCTCGGCCGCCACCGCCCACGGGAACAGGTTGCTGGTGAACTCGATCTCCGGCACCAGCACCCGCGCCCCCGGCGGCAGCGCGGTCGCCACCGTGGACATGATCTGCGACACCGTCGAGCCGACCGTCACGTCGGCCGGCTCGGCGCCGACCAGGTGGGCGAAGGCCGTGCGGGCCCGGCCGACCGAGGCGTCCCAGGGCGCCCAGTCGCCGCTGCCGTGCCGCCACTCGGTGAGCACGGCCTGCAGTTCCTCGAAGGCCGGGCGGGGCGGAAGGCCGTACGAAGGGGTGTTGAGCCAGCCCGGGTCGGCGTCCCAGAGCTTGCCCACGGTCGCGATGTCCATGACCACCAGCCTAGAACGGCCCTCCGGAGATCAAACGGCGGCCGGACGACGGGCAGGAAGCGGCCGTCTCGCGTGGCGGACTCCGGGCGGCGTCACCGTCGCGCGCAGACTAGGCTTGTCAGGCACGCCAACCGACCGACGAGAGAGATCATGAAGACCTTCGAAGAGCTGTTCGCCGAGCTGTCAGACAAGGCGCGTACCAGGCCCGCGGGCTCGGGCACCGTGGCCGCGCTCGACGCCGGCGTGCATGCCATCGGCAAGAAGGTCGTCGAGGAGGCCGCCGAGAGCTGGATGGCCGCCGAGCACGAGTCGAACGACAGGGCGGCGGAGGAGATCTCCCAGCTCCTCTACCACGTGCAGGTGCTCATGATCGCCAAGGGCATCGGGCTCGACGAGGTGTACAAGCATCTCTAGGGCGCCTCGCGCCCGCCCCGGCGTCCCATCGACCATGAGTGAGGAAGAAGACCCGAACATGCTGCGTCTGGCCGTACCGAACAAGGGCGCGCTCAGCGAAGCCGCCCAGAACATGCTCAAGGAGGCCGGCTACCGGTCCCGCAGGGACAGCAAGGAGCTCGTCGTCGTCGACGAGGACAACGGCTGCGAGCTGTTCTTCCTGCGTCCCCGCGACATCGCCGTCTACGTCGGGGAGGGCACCCTCGACCTCGGCATCACCGGCCGCGACATGCTGATCGACTCCGGCGCGCCGGTCGAGGAGATCATGCCGCTCGGCTTCGGCGGCTCCACCTTCCGCCTGGCCGCCAAGGCGGGCACGATGTCGTCGGTCAAAGACCTCGACGGGCAGCGCATCGCCACCTCCTACGCGGGGCTGCTCGACAAGTACCTGTCCGACCAGGGCGTCGACGCCCGCGTGATCAAGCTCGACGGCGCCGTCGAGACCGCGATCCGGCTCGGCGTGGCCGACGCGGTCGCCGACGTCGTGGAGACCGGAACCACGCTGCGCAACGTCGGCCTGGAGGTGTTCGGCGAGCCGATCATGCGTTCGGAGGGCGTGCTGATCAAGCGGCAGAGCGCGCCGGAGACGCCGGGCATGGGCCAGCTCGTCCGCCGCCTGCAGGGCGTCGTGCACGCCCGCGACTTCGTCATGATGGACTACGACATCCGCGCCGAGCGCATCGAGGAGGCCATCGCCCTCACGCCCGGCATGGAGGGGCCCACGGTCTCGCCGCTCCACCGCGAGGGCTGGGTCGCCGTCCGGGCCATGGTCCGGCGCAAGGGCCACCAGCAGGTGATGGACCAGCTCTGGGACATCGGCGCGCGGGCCATCCTGGTCACCGACATCTACGCCTGCCGCCTCTGACAAATGTCACCGTCAACCCCGGAAGGATCACACTAACGGGGGAAAAGCCGCGCCCGTAGCGTTTGCTGACATGAACGCCATCGTGTTCGACCAGGTCAGCAAGCGCTACGGGGACGTGCTTGCCGTCGACGACCTCTCGCTCGCCATCGAGCCGGGCAAGACCGTGGCCCTGCTCGGGCCCAACGGCGCGGGCAAGTCCACCTCGATCAACATGCTGCTCGGCCTGCTCCGCCCCACCAGCGGCACGATCACCATCCACGGCCGCACGCCCGACCACGCGGTGCGCGCCGGCGAGCTGGGCGCGATGCTCCAGAACGGCGCCCTCATCCCCGAGCTGTCGGTCAAGGAGCTCATCGACCTCGTCCGCCGGCTCTACCCCGACCCGCTGCCGCTGGCCGAGATCCTGAAGCTGGCCGACCTGTCGGACCTGGTCAAGCGGCGCGCGAACAAGCTGTCCGGCGGCCAGACGCAGCGCGTCAGGTTCGCCCTGGCCATCGCGGGCGCGCCGAAGATCCTGCTGCTCGACGAGCCGACCGCGGCCATGGACGTGGAGTCCAGGCTGCGGTTCTGGGCCAGCATGCACGACTACGCCGCCGGCGGCAGGACCGTGCTGTTCGCCACCCACTACCTGGAGGAGGCCGACGAGCACTCCGACCGGGTGATCGTCATCGCCCGCGGCCGGCTGGCCGCCGACGGCACCGCCGCCGAGATCAAGGCCGGCGTGGGCGGGCAGGTCGTCCGCTTCACGCTGGGCGACCAGCCCGCGGCCGGGCTCGACCGGCTGCCCGGCGTCACCGCCGTCGAGGTCGCCGCCGGCACCGCCACGCTGCACACCTCCGACCCCGACGCGACCGTGGCCGCCCTGTTCCGGGGCACCGAGCTCGACGTCAGGGGCCTCCAGCTCACCGGCGCCGACCTCGAAGACGCCTTCCTCGCGCTCACCAGGGAGTCCTGATGCTGTTCTACGCCAAGACCGAGGCGATGCGCATGCTGCGCAACCGGCGCTACATCATCTTCGTGGTCATCTTCCCGGTCGTGCTGTACCTGATCAACGCCAACATCTACGGCAAGCAGACCGACGGCGCCGGGGTGAGCTACAGCGTCGTGCTGATGGTCTCCATGGCCGCCTACGGGGCGCTGGCCTCGTCGATGATGAGCTCGGCGGTGCCGTGGGCGACCGAACGGCAGTCCGGCTGGCTGCGCCAGCTCCAGATCACCCCGCTGCCCAACTGGATGATCATCGCCACCAAGCTCGGCACCGCCATGCTGCTCGTGCTGCCCTCGCTGCTGCTGGTGGCCGTCGTCGGGGTCGTCCAGCAGGGCGTGTCGATGCCGGTCGGCCGGTGGGTGCCGCTGCTGCTGGCCATGTGGCTGGGGACGATCCCGTTCATCGCGCTGGGCCTGGCGATCGGGTCGCTGCTGACGGCCGACGCCGCGCAGCCGGCCGCGATGATCTGCATGTTCGTCCTGGCCATCGCGGGCGGCCTGTGGTTCCCGCCCGAGGTGTTCGGCGACACCATGCGGACCGTGGCCGACATCATGCCCTCCTACCACTACGCGAGCCTCGGCTGGAGCATCGTCGCCGGGAACGGCGTCGCGCTGACCGACGTGCTGGTGGTCGGCGGATGGGCGGTCGTCCTGGGCGGGGCTGCCGCCTACCTGTACCGCCGGGCTACTGTTCGGGCATGAGTTTCGCCGACAAGCTGCACTTCGGCGACGGGCGGCCGTCGCCCAGGCGGCGGCTGCTCGGGATGTCCGTCGGCATGGTCTACCTCGTCTTCCCGATCGCCGAGATCGTCGCGGGCGGCGTCACGGGCGCCCGGGCGATCTGGGGGGCCGTGGCGCTGGTCGCGTTCATCGGCTGCTTCGCCGGCACGGTGATCAGCGCCAAGAGCTTCCACGAGCGCTCGCGCGCCACCTTCCCCCTGCTCGGCGTGACCGCGGCGATCGCGGTGGTCAGCGCGTTCGCCTTCGGCGGCGCCTGGCTCACGCTGCCGGTCTACACGGTCGTGCTCTACGGGTTCACCCTCCCGCCCGCCTGGGCGCTGGCCGGGGTGGGCGTGAACCTGGCGGTGGTGGTGGCGGCCGGGGTGCTGACCGGCGACGAGTTCGCCGGCGTCGTCGTCCTGGGGCTGCAGGTCGTCACGCTGGGCGTGTTGTTCATCAGCATCCGCAACAGCCGGGTGCTGACGCTGAGGCTGCACGAGGCGCAGGGCGAGGTGGCCAGGCTGGCGGCCACGGAGGAGCGCCTGCGCATCGCCCGCGACCTGCACGACCTGCTGGGCCACAGCCTGTCGCTGATCGTGCTCAAGAGCGAGCTGGCCGGGCGGCTGGCCGAGGAGTCGCCGCAGGTGCGGCAGGAGATCGCCGACATCGAGTCCGTGGCCAGGCAGGCGCTGGTGGAGGTGCGCGAGGCGGTCACCGGCTACCGGCAGCGCAGCCTGTCGGAGGAGATCGACGGCGCCCGCTCGGTGCTGCGCGCGGCGGGCGTGCGGGCCGAGGTGCGGGTGTCCGGCACGCCGCTGCCCGACCTGCTCGACGGGCTGTTCGGCTGGGCGGTGCGCGAGGGCGTCACCAACGTCGTACGGCACGCGCGGGCCGCCCGTTGCGAGATCCAGGTGACGTGCGACGGCGAACACGCCACCCTGGAGATCATGGACGACGGACGCGGCGGCGAGCCGCAGGGCACCGGCAGCGGGCTCGGCGGCCTGCGCGAACGGGTGACGGGCGCGGGCGGCACCATGGAGGCCGGCGGCGCGCCCAAGGGCGGGTTCCGGCTGCGGGTGCTGGTGCCGGTCGGAGTGGGGACGGCCGCGTGATCCGGGTGATGCTGGCCGAGGACCAGGGCATGATCCGCGGCGCGCTGGCCTCGCTGCTCGGCCTGGAGCCCGACATCGAGGTGGTCGGCGAGGCCGCCGACGGGAACGAGGCCGTCGCCGTCGCGGTCGCCGCGACCCCCGACATCGCGCTGCTCGACATCGAGATGCCCGGCAAGGACGGCCTGACCGCCGCCGCCGAGATCGCCGCCCGGGTGCCGGGCTGCCGGGTGATGATCCTGACCACGTTCGGGCGGCCCGGCTACCTGCGCACCGCGATGGAGGCGGGGGCGGTGGCGTTCCTGGTCAAGGACAGCCCGGCCAAGGATCTCGCGGCGGCCATCCGCCGGGTGCAGGCGGGGGAGCGGGTCATCGACCCGGGGCTGGCCGCGGCGGCGCTGAGCGCGGGGCCCAACCCGCTGTCGGCGCGCGAGCGCGACGTGCTGGCCGCCGCCGCCGACGGCTCCACGATCGGGGACATCGCCCGCCGCCTGCACCTGTCGGAGGGCACGGTGCGCAACTACCTGTCCTCGGCCATCCAGAAGACGCACGCGCGCAACCGCATCGAGGCCGTGCGGCGGGCCAAGGCCCAGGGCTGGGTCTAGCCGGGCTGGGTCTGGCCGGGCTGGGTCTGGCCGGGCTGGGTCTGGCCGGGCCCGGCTGGATCTCAGGTGCGCATGGCGGCGATCTGGCGGATCAGGTCCGACACCCGCACGATGCCCAGGCAGCGGTTGAGCTCGTCGGTGACCACCAGGTCGTCGTAGATGCGGGCCGCGTCCCGGCCGGCGGCCTGCATGGCGGCGATGGCCGGGGTCGTCCTCGGGACCGTGCGCGGCGGGTCGGCCAGGCGCTGGGCGGGCTTGGCGCCGTGCAGGGCGTGCCCGTACCGGGCGGCGAAGGACAGCAGGAAGCGGCTGCGGTCGAGGCTGCCCTTGGGGCG
Source organism: Nonomuraea sp. NPDC004702 (assembly GCF_053601695.1). Lineage (NCBI taxonomy): Bacteria > Bacillati > Actinomycetota > Actinomycetes > Streptosporangiales > Streptosporangiaceae > Nonomuraea > Nonomuraea sp. NPDC004702. The sequence continues at coordinate 40,313 of NZ_JBSGCE010000032.1, read as the reverse complement.
CTGGTACTCGTCCACCAGGATCACGCTGGTGATCGTGGGCTCGTGCCCGAACGCCGCCACGACCTCCTCCGCCTTGGCCCCGGCCGGCAGCGTCACCGCCGGGACCAGCAGCTCCTGCACGCGCGGGCCGAGCATCAGCGTGTCCGGCGACTCGTCGGCCACCGGGAGCGGCACCCGGATCTTGCCGTCGGGGCCGGGCGCCAGCAGCGGGCCGTGGGCCAGGCGCACGCCCAGGCCGCGGGCCACCGCCACCTGCCCCTCGCGCTCGACGCCAGGGGCCAGCACGTGCGCGCCGATCCCGCGGGCCAGCGTCACCACCGCGCGCGCCACCGCCGCCGCCCGGTGGTCGCCGGGCAACCTGGTCACCAGCTCCTCGTCCAGCGCCAGCAGGTACGGCGCGGAGTCGGTGACGACGTCCAGCGCCGGGCCGCCCGCGCCCACGTCGGCGAAGCCCAGCAGGTAGCCGATCGTGCGCAGCCCGTCGAGGCTGACCTTCAGCAGGCGGCGGTCCTGCTCCTGGCACGTTCCGGTGAGCATCAGGATCGCCTCACGAGGATGCCTGCCCGCCCGCCGCAGGGCCTCGTGGAGCGGCGCCAGCGCCCCGGCGCCCGAGAGCACCACGTGCAGGGGCAGTGGCAGCACCATGGGCAGCGGAGCCGCCCGGAGAACGCCCGCCGGGTCGACGACGGCGGGCTGCGCGATGACGGCCCCGTTGTCGAGATCCACTACAGGGCTGGTGAGCAGGGAGGACACGTTCAGATGATCCGACCGGCACGGTTTCGGCAGAAGCCCTCCGAAACGAAGTTCACCGACATTTCCGCTATAGTTCCCCCCTTCTCGTGAAGGGAATGTCGTTCGGTTACCCTTCCCGCATGAGCGCGCGTCCGGCCAGAGGCGGCGGCCGCTGGGTCACGGTGCCGCCCGAGCGCGTGCACCCCTGGATCGACGGGTTCGCCGGCCGCCACGGCCCCTTCGAGGCCGCCGGCGACGACCGCGTGGTCCGCCTGACCGCCGCCGACGGCGCGCTGGCCGAGCTGCACGTGCCGTTCCCGCCGATGACCCCCGGCCCGCCGCACGTGACCAGGCTGGCCGCGCACGCGCAGGCCGCGCGGCGGGTGGGCGTGCTGCTGGTCCGGCTCGGCGGGTACGCGGCCGGCGTGTTCCACGGCGCCGAGCTGCTGGACTCCAAGGTCGGCTCCCGGCTGGTCCAGGGCCGTACGGCGGCCGGCGGGTGGTCGCAGCAGCGCTTCGCCAGGAGGCGGCAGAAGCAGGCGGCCCAGGCGTTCGACAGCGCGGCGGAGACGGCGGTGCGGGTGCTCGTGCCGCGGCTCGGCGAGCTGGAGGCGGTGGTGCTCGGCGGCGACCGGCGGGCGGTCGACGCGCTGCGCGGCGACCGGCGGCTCGCGCCGGTGTTCGCGCTGGAGAGCGAGCCGTTCCTGGTGGTGCCCGACCCGAGGCTCGCGGTCCTGCGCGACGCGCCCGCCCGGTTCCGGGCCGTCCGGATCCGGGTGGTCGACCCGTCCTGAGCCCTGAGGGTTCGTTCAGGCGGTCAGGACGCCGGGAGGAAGGCGTCGGCGTGGTCGGCGACGAAGGCGGCCAGGGTGCGGGGCGGGCGGCCGGTGACCTCCTCGACGGTCGTGGTGATCTCCGCCCAGCCGGTCCGGCTCAGCGTCGCCTGCGCGGCGGCCAGCTCGGTGGCGAACGGCTCAGGGATCCCCTGCCCGGCCAGCCGCGCGGCCATCTCGGGCACCGGCAGGTCCACGTAGGACACGGGACGCCCCAGCACGCGGGTCATGGTCGCCGCGATCTCCTCGTGGGTGGGCGACTCGGGCCCGGTCAGCAGGTACGAGCCCGACGCGCCCACCGGCCGGGTCAGCAGGGCGGCGGCCACCGCGGCGATGTCCCTGGCGTCGATGTAGTTCATCCCGCCGGCGCCCCAGGAGCCGTGGAAGCGGTCGCCGCGCACCTCGCCGAGCAGGTTCTGCATGAACCCGGTCGGCTGCAGCACGGCGTGCGGCACGCCGGAGGCGCGCAGGTGCTCGTCGACCTCGCCGTGGGGCCCGGCGCTGAGCGCGGCGCCGGGGGCGGCGTCGCGTACCGAGACCTCGACGATCTGCGCCACGCCCGCCTCGGCGGCCAGGTCGACGACCTCGTTGAGCCGCTCGGCGAACCCGGGGAACGGCGAGCTGTTGAGGAACATCCGGTCGCCGGGGGACAGCAGCCGGCCGATCGTCTCCGGCCGGGTGAAGTCGCCGACGGCGTGCGGTACGCCCAGGTCGGCGGGCGTCCGCGACACCGCGAGCACGTCCTGGCCGGCGAGCTGGGCGACCAGGGCCCGGCCGATGGACCCGGTCGCGCCGGTGATCACGATCATGATGGCCTCCTAAGTGGAATCTCTTCGTCCGCTTTCCTGGACGGTACACTAAGCGGAAACAATTCGTCCACTTAGGAGGTCGGGACGTGCGCGCGGACGCCAGAAGGAACCTGGTCAAGATCCTCGACGCGGCCGCCAGGGTGATGGCCGAGCGCGGCGTCAACGCGCCCATGGAGCTCATCGCGCGGCAGGCCGGCGTCGGCGTCGGCACCCTCTACCGCCGCTTCCCCGACCGCGAGGCGCTCATCGCCGCGCTGGGCGAGCATTACGTCCAGTCGCTGGCCGAGGCCCTGGAGCACGCCGTCGACGGCGAGCGGGACGCCTGGAGCGCGCTGCGCGGCTTCGTGCTGTGGGCCGCCGCCCCCGGCCGCGTCGCGCTGGCCGCCGCGCTGGCCCACCTGCCGGAGGAGGCCATCGCGGGCACGACGGAGTTCGCCGAGAGCAAGGAACGCTGGCTGGCGCTGCTCCAGGGGCTCGTCCGCCGGGCCCAGGCGGAGGGCGGCATGCGTCCCGACGTGACCTGGGAGGACGTCGTCAGCCTGCTCAACGTCTTCACCTGCCACCCTGACGGGCTGCCCGCCCCCGTGGCCGCCCGTCCGGAGAAGTACCTGCACCTCATGCTCGACGGGATGGCCGCCGGCGCCGCGACCGCGCTGCCCGCCTGACAGCCCTGTCCCACGCGTACCGCAGGGCACCTGGAGCCCCTATAAGCAGAGGTAGCGCCTGGCACGGGGGCCCTACACTGATCTGTATGCATACTCCCGATTGACCGGCGGTCGCACGCCCAATCCTCGTTTCCTAGCTCGGGAGTGTCCGCCAATATGATCATCGCCAGTGACATCGAGCTGCGCGCGGGCGCGCGCCTGCTCATCGAGAACGCCTCCTTCCGGGTCAACCCCGGCGACAAGATAGGTCTGGTCGGCCGCAACGGCGCGGGCAAGACCACCCTGACCAAGGTGCTCGCGGGGGAGGCGCTGCCCGCCGCGGGCTCGGTCACCTCCTCCGGCAGCATCGGCTACCTGCCCCAGGACCCCCGTACGGGCGACCTTCAGGTGCTGGCCCGCGACCGCATCCTGTCCGCGCGCGGCCTCGACGAGGTCCTGCGCAAGCTGCGCGAGGCCGAGATCGGCATGTCCTCCGCCGACGAGCGCACCCGCGAGAAGGCCGTCAAGCGGTACGGCAGGCTCGAAGACCAGATGCACGTGCTCGGCGGCTACGCGGCCGAGTCCGAGGCCGCCTCCATCGCCTCCAGCCTCGGCCTGCCCGACCGGGTCCTCGGCCAGACGTTGCAAACGCTTTCCGGCGGTCAGCGGCGCCGCGTGGAATTGGCGCGAATTCTTTTCAGCGGAGCGGAAACTCTCCTTCTCGACGAGCCGACAAACCACCTAGATGCGGACTCAATCGGGTGGCTTCGTGATTTTTTGCGCTCTCATCAAGGTGGCTTGGTGATCATCAGCCACGACGTCGGCCTTCTTGAAGCCACGGTCAACAAGGTCCTCCACCTCGACGCCAACCGTTCGGTGATCGACCACTACAACGTCGGCTGGAAGGCCTACCTGGCCCAGCGCGAGACCGACGAGAAGCGCAGGAAGCGCGAGCGCGCCAACGCCGAGAAGCAGGCGGGCGCCCTGCTGGCCCAGGCCGACAAGATGCGCGCCAAGGCCACCAAGGCCAAGGCGGCCCAGGACATGATGCGCCGCGCCCACCGCCTGCTGGCCGGCACCGAGGAGGAGCGCCAGAGCGACAAGGTCGCCCGTCTGCGCTTCCCCGAGCCGCTGCCGTGCGGCCGCACGCCGCTCATGGCCGAGGGCCTGTCGAAGTCCTACGGGTCCCTGGAGGTGTTCACCGACGTCAACGTGGCCATCGACCGAGGTCACAGGGTCGTCATCCTCGGTCTCAACGGCGCCGGCAAGACCACGCTGCTGCGCATACTCGGCGGCATCGAGTCCCCCGACACCGGCGAGCTGCGGCCCGGCCACGGCCTGAAGGTCGGCTACTACGCCCAGGAGCACGAGACCCTCGACCCCTCCCGCACGCTCCTGGAGAACATGCGCTCGGCGGGCGGCGAGTTCACCGACACCGAGCTGCGCAAGGTCCTCGGCTCGTTCCTGTTCTCCGGCGACGACGTCGACAAGCCCGCCGGCGTCCTGTCCGGCGGCGAGAAGACCCGGCTCGCGCTCGCGATCCTGGTGCTGTCGAGCGCCAACGTCCTGCTGCTCGACGAGCCCACGAACAACCTCGATCCGGTCAGCCGCGAGCAGGTTCTCAACGCTCTGAGGTCGTATTCAGGAGCAATCGTCCTCGTCACCCATGACGAGGGTGCCGTTGACGCCTTGTCACCGGATAGGGTGATCTTGCTGCCTGACGGAACTGAAGACGCGTGGAGCGACGAATTTTCCGATCTTGTGGCACTTGCCTGATCTTAATTTGAGTGGGTACGGATCTTTTCCCGTGGAGTAGGTAGCCGATCCCGCTGAAATGACTGATCATGGCGGAGTAACGCTGCGGAAGTCCGGCACTACAGGAGGTACTCGTGGCCGAGACACTGAAGAAGGGCACCCGGGTCACCGGGGCCGACCGGGAAAAACTGGCCGGCGATCTCAAGAAGCGCTACGCACAGGGCGAGAGCATCCGCGCCCTGGCCGCTTCGACCGGTCGGTCTTACGGGTTCATCCACCGCATCCTTAGCGAGTCCGGTGTGACTCTGCGCGGGCGCGGCGGGGCGACTCGAGGCAAGACCAAGCGCTGACGGCTGTCTCGGAGCGTGCGACCGCAGCCGCCCGTCCCTAGTCAGCCGCTGTCGCGCCCGAGCCAGAATCATATTCTGTAAGCTCGGGCGCGACGGTCAGCCTTGGTGGCGCACCCCGTGCGCGACCGGACACAGGGAGCAGGCGATGGCGGAAGCACAGGCACCACAGCGCGGGGGGAACGCGGAGGACGTCTCTGCCGAAAGGCTGGCGGAGATCGGGCTTCGCCATGAGGTGGACGGTGAGATAGCGACGATCACGCTGGACCGGCCGGAAAAGCGCAACGCCCAGACGTTCGCGACATGGTCGGCGTTGGCTCGCATCGGGGAGGGCCTTCCCGAACAGGTGCGCGTCGTCGTCGTGAAAGGTGAGGGACCGTCCTTCTCGGCAGGAATCGACCTGCGGATGTTCACACCGGAGGGAGTGCCCGGACAGGGCTCGTTCAGCTCGGCCGCCGCAACCGACGGCGAGACCTTCGAGCAGCGCATACGTCAGGCACAGGACGGTTTCCTGTGGCTGCGCCGCCCGGAGATCGTCTCCATCGCCGCCGTGCAGGGGCACGCGATCGGCGCGGGGTTCCAGCTCGCGCTCGCCTGTGACCTGCGCATCGTGGCCGACGACGTCACCTTCTGCATGAAAGAGCCCGCACTGGGCCTGGTCCCGGATCTGACGGGGACCAAACCGCTGGTCGAGCTGGTCGGACTGGCCAAGGCGATCGACATCTGCCTGACCGCCAGGAACGTGTACGCCGAGGAGGCCATGCGCATCGGCCTCGCGGAGCAGGTGGTCGCCGGGGGCGACCTGGACAAGACCGTACAGAACAAGATCGCGGAGCTGCTGTCGACGAACCGGGACGCGGCGGTGGCGACGAAGCGCCTCCTCCAGGGGGCGCGGGCGCGCACCCTGGAGGAGCAGAGTGCGGCCGAGGGCAGGGAGCAGGCCAAGCGCATCAAGGCCCTGTTCGGCCCGCGTTAGGACGGCCGGCCGGAGGCGGGGCTCCGGTTCGCCGTGAGCGGATCGCGGAATCGCCGGAGGTCCTCGCGACGCTGAATCCGGGGGAGGAGGAGGGATCCCCCGTATGGCGATGATGGGAGGGGGCTTCGGCCCTCAGGTCTGGATGTCACTGCGCCGCGACGGCTCGGTGACCAAGCAGCGCATCGCGCCGGGCACGGTCCGGCGCATCGGCAGGCACGCGCGCCCGCACCTCAGGAAGATCGCGGCATTCCTGCTGCTCGTGGTGGCCGGGGCGGTGATCGTGGTGGCCAACCCGCTGCTGATGAAGGCGATCATCGACGACGGCATCCTGACCGGCCGCACCGACGTGGTGATCGGCCTGGCCGTGGCCATCGCCGCGCTCGCCGTCCTCGACGCCGCGCTGACGCTGGCGCAGCGCTGGTTCTCCGCGCGCATCGGCGAGGGGCTCATCTACGACCTGCGCACCGAGGTCTTCGACCACGTGCAGCGCATGCCGGTGGCCTTCTTCATGCGGGCGCAGACCGGCGCGCTGGTCAGCCGGCTCAACAGCGACGTGATCGGCGCCCAGCGGGCGCTGACCAGCACGCTGTCGTCCGTGGTGTCCAACGTGGTCAGCCTGGCCCTGGTGCTGGGCGCGATGCTGGCGCTGTCGTGGCAGGTCACGCTGGTCGCGCTGGTGCTGCTGCCGATCTTCATCGTGCCCGCCAAGTACGTCGGCCGCCGCATGTCCGCGCTGACCCGCGAGCAGATGCAGCTCGACGCCGAGATGAGCTCGGTCACCACCGAGCGCTTCAACGTCGCCGGCGCGATGGTCGCCAAGCTCTACGGCCGGCCCGAGGACGACGCGGCCACCTACGCCGCCCGGGCCGGGCGCGTCCGCGACGTCGGCGTGACCGTCGGCATGTACGGCACGGTCTTCCGGGTCGCGCTCGGCCTGGTCGCGGCCTTGGCCACCGCGCTGGTCTACGGCATCGGCGGCGTGCTCGCCGTCGGCGGCGCCTTCGAGCTGGGCACGCTGGTGGCCCTGACCGCCCTGCTGATGCGCCTGTACGGCCCGCTGACGTCCCTGTCCAACGTGCACGTCGACGTGATGACGGCGCTGGTCAGCTTCGACCGCGTCTTCGAGATCCTCGACCTCAAGCCGATGGTCGCCGAGCGGCCCGGCGCGCGTCCGGTGCCCGAGGGACCGGTCACCATCGAGTTCGACGACGTGCGCTTCCGCTACCCGGCGGCCGAGGAGGTCTCGCTGGCCTCCCTGGAGTCGGTGGCCCGCCAGGACTCCGGCGGCCCGTCGCAGGAGGTGCTGAAGGGCGTCTCCTTCACCGCCCGGCCCGGCGAGATGATCGCGCTGGTCGGCCACTCCGGCGCGGGCAAGACCACCATCACCTCCCTGGTCTCCCGGCTCTACGACGTCAACGAGGGGGCCGTCCGGATCAACGGGCTCGACGTGCGCGAGGCCACGCTCGACTCGCTGCGCGACACCGTCGGCGTCGTCATGCAGGACGCCCACCTGTTCCACGACACGATCGGGGCCAACCTCCGCTACGCCAGGCCCGGCGCGAGCGAGGAGGAGATCCGCGACGCGCTGCGGGCCGCGCAGATCGGCGACCTGGTCGAGGGGCTGCCCGACGGGCTCGACACCGTCGTCGGCGACCGCGGCTACCGGCTGTCCGGCGGCGAGAAGCAGCGGCTGGCGCTGGCCAGGCTGCTGCTGAAGGCGCCGCGCGTGGTCGTGCTCGACGAGGCGACCGCGCATCTCGACTCCGAGTCCGAGGCGGCCGTGCAGCTCGCGCTCAAGACGGCCCTGCACGGCCGTACGTCGCTGGTCATCGCCCACCGGCTGTCCACGATCAGGGAGGCCGACGAGATCCTGGTCGTGCAGGACGGGCGCGTGGCCGAGCGGGGCCGGCACGAGGAGCTGCTGGCGCGCGGCGGCCACTACGCCGAGCTCTACCGCACCCAGTTCAGCTCGGGAGATAGCCCAGCCGGGTGAGCTCCTGCCGGGCGACCTTCTCCACCAGCTCCAGGTCGGCCGGCCGCAGCCGGGCCCGCCAGGCGCCGACCTCGGGGACGCGCGAGCCGTACAGCGCGATCTTGGACACCCGCGTCTCCAGGAACTCGGTGAGCGCGGCGAGCGTGTCGGCGGGCTTGAGCGCCAGGTCCTCGTAGCGGATGGTGAGCAGCTGCCGCTCGGGCAGCTCCCGGCGCAGCTCGGCGCTCAGCCGCACGGCGCTGCGCCAGCGCAGCGCCGCCTTGCCCGCCGCGGGCATGCCCTTCCACCGGTCGAGGTGCTCGTCCTTGTTGACGCCGAGGAAGGCGTTGGGGAACTCGGTGCTGTCGGAGAGCATCGCGGGCTTGAACCAGGCCAGGCAGGCCGGGTCGGCGAGCATGCCGGCGACGGCGTCCCTGCCGTCCCTGATGAGCTGGACGAACCGGGCGTCGGGGAACGCCTGCAGCAGCACGGGCGCGCTGTAGAGCAGGTCGGGGCTGCCGTCGCCGAACCGCGTCACCTCGCCGGGCTCCACGCACGGCCCGCTGCCGGTCACGCCGCCCGCCTCCCGGCACGGCTCGGCGCACTGCCCGCACGAGCGCGGGGAGACCTGCCAGGACTCGGCCAGCGCGTCGCGCAGCACGCGGACCGCGCCCGACGTGCGGCCGATGGACGGTTTGCGGGCGAAGGCGTACACGACGTGCGCCACGCTCGCGCGGCCCGTCGTGACATGGAAGCCGGGGGAGCGTTTGAGGGCGCGGGCCAGCAGGTCCGCGCCGGAGTGCGGGGCGCCGAGCAGGAAGACGGGCCTGCGGACCTTGATGCCGTTGACCACGAGGATGTGGGGCGGAAGTCGCATACTGGACCACAAGTGTGACACCGTTTGGCAGGTGAACGAGCCAATCAGCGTTTCGGTGCTTACCCGGGCCCCGGCGCTCCCAGGCGTGCAGGAGTTGACCGATGCAGCAAGGTGACACCGTCGCGATCGTCATGCCGTCGGGGCCGCCCTCACCCGTGCTGTTCCAGCGCGGCGTCGAGCGGTTGGAGGCCCTCGGGCTGAAGGTGGTGGCGGGGGCGCACGCGCTCGACCGCCAGGATCTCGACTACCTGGCCGGCCAGGACGCCGCCCGCGCCGCCGACCTCCAGGCCGCCTGGTGCGACCCGGCCGTGTCGGTGGTGTTCTGCGGCCGGGGCGGCTACGGCGCGGCCCGGCTGCTCGGCCTGCTCGACTGGGACGCCATGCGCGCGGCCGGGCCCAAGGTGCTGGTCGGGTCGAGCGACATCACGGCCCTGCACAACGCCTTCGCGATCGAGCTGGGCGTGCCCACGCTGCACGGGCCGATGACGGCCTGCGACACGATCGCCGCCGAGCAGGGCCCCGAGCCGCGTTCGTGGGAGAGCCTGTGGGCGGCGCTGGCCGGGGAGAGCGCGACCGTGCGGGGCGACCGGGTGCTGGTGCCCGGGCGGGCCGAGGGCGTGCTCACCGGGGGCAACCTGTCGCTGCTGGCCTCGATGTGCGGCACCCGGTACCAGCCCTCCTTCGACGGCAAGCTGGTGCTGCTGGAGGACATCGGGGAGGAGCCGTACCGGATCGACCGGATGCTGACGCAGCTGCTGCAGGCCGGGGCGTTCGACGGCGTGCGGGGGATCGCGCTCGGGTCGTGGGTGGACTGCGGCGATCCGTACCCGGTGCTGGCCGACCGGCTCGCGCCGCTCGGGGTGCCCGTGGTGGCGGGGCTTCCAGTGGGGCACGGGTCACCACAGATGAGCGTGTGGCTGGGGGAGCTTGGGGTTATCGATACCGAATCGTGCTCCCTGGCTGGTCCGTTCCGCGACGGCGAGCAGGCAAGGTAGGAAGACACCTAAAGGGACGAATCCGACAGAGGGGACGGTGTGTGAGCTTCTTCAGGCGTGACCGGGAGCCCTCCCGCCGGCCGATCGAGGACGTCGACCTCGACTCCCTGCTCGGCCTCGTCGCGGAGTCCCTGGGGTTCGTGTGCGAGTTCGCCCGCGACGGCGCGTCGCTGACCCTGCGCGGCGACGGCGTCGCGGAGCTGGTGGTGAGGCTGACCGGGCTGCGCCGCGAGGCCGGGCGCCGGGCCAGGGAGGACTGGCCGGTGCTGGTCTCCGAGCACCTCGCGCACGCCCTGGCCACCGCCGACGAGCGTTACGACGCCTGCGACCTCGACCAGGCCGCGCCCCTGCTGCGCACCCGGGTCGAGGCGGTGGACGAGGTCCCCGACCTGACCCGGGTGGTGGGACGGCACCTCAACGCCGACCTGGTGGAGCTGCTGACCGTCGGCTCCCGGCTGGTGCGGCCCGAGGAGGCCGGCTGCTGGCCCGTCCCGACGGCTCAGGCGCTCGACCTGGCCGTGGCGAACGTCCGGCGGGCCGAGCGGCTGCAGGTCGAGCGCATCGAGCTGGGCGGCACGCCGGTGACCCGGCTGACCGGCGCCCACCCGTCGGCCGCCACGCACCTGCGCTGGCTCGGCGACCACCTCACGGTGCCCGCCGACGGGGTGCTGGTGGTGCTGCCGGACCCGTACACGGTGCTGGTGCGCCCGGTGGACGGCATCGGGGTGGTGCGCGCCATCGAACGCCTGCGGGTGCACGCGGCCCGCACCGGCGGGCTGAGCGCCCAGGTCTACTGGTGGCACCAGGGACGGCTGACGCTGATCAAGGCCGACATCGTGTTGCAGCAGGGGCAGACGAGGCTCGTGGTGGCCCCGCCGCCGGAGTTCGCCCGCATCCTCGCGCGGCTGGCCGTCTGAGGCCCGCGGGGCGTCGTCCGGCCTGGCGGGCGGGCCCCCTGAGCCCGGTGGCCCAGGGGGCGTCGTGTCACGCCTGTCCCACGTAGTCGCGCAGGTGCACGGCGGTGAGCGAGTCGCCCTTCGCCACCAGCTCGGCCGGGGTGCCGGTGAACACCACCTGGCCGCCGTCGTGGCCCGCCCCGGGGCCCAGGTCGATGATCCAGTCGGCGTGGGCCATCACCGCCTGGTGGTGCTCGATGACGATGACCGTGTTGCCGTCGTCCACCAGCCGGTCGAGCAGGGCCAGGAGCTGGTCCACGTCGGCCAGGTGCAGGCCGGTGGTGGGCTCGTCCAGCACGTACGTGGTGCCGTTCCTGGCCATGTGGATGGCCAGCTTGAGCCGCTGGCGCTCGCCGCCCGACAGCGTGGTGAGCGGCTGGCCGAGCCCGAGGTAGCCCAGGCCGACCGCGTCGAGGCGGTCGAGGATCGTCCTGGCCTGGCCGCTCGGGAAGAACGCGCGGGCCTCGGCCACCGGCATCTCCAGCACCTCGCTGATGTTCTTGCCGCGCAGCCGGTACGTCAGCACCTCCGGCGTGAACCGGCGCCCCTCGCACGCCTCGCACACCGAGGCCACGTCGGCCATCATCGCCAGCTCGGTGTAGATCAGGCCGATGCCCTTGCAGGCCGGGCAGGCGCCCTCGGAGTTCGCGCTGAACAGGGCCGGCTTGACCCCGTTGGCCTTGGCGAACGCCGTGCGGATGGGGTCGAGCACGCCCGTGTACGTGGCCGGGTTGCTGCGCCGCGACCCGCGGATCGGCGACTGGTCGGCGACCACCACGCCCTCGCGGCCGGACACGTACCCGTGGATGAGGGAGCTCTTGCCCGAGCCGGCCACGCCCGTGACGACGGTGAGCACCCCGAGCGGGATGTCCACGTCGACGCCGCGCAGGTTGTGCAGCGTGGCGCCGCGCACCTCCAGCTGCCCCTTCGCCGGGCGGACGGAGGCGCGCAGCGCGGCCCGGTGGCCGAGGTAGCGGCCGGTCAGGGTGCCCGAGCCGGGCAGCCCGTCGAGGTCGCCGGCGTAGCAGATGCGGCCGCCGCCGGTGCCCGCGCCGGGACCGAGGTCCACGATGTGGTCGGCGATCTCGATCACCTCGGGCTTGTGCTCGACCACGAGCACGGTGTTGCCCTTGTCGCGCAGCTGCAGCAGCAGGTTGTTCATCCGCTGGATGTCGTGCGGATGCAGCCCGGCCGTCGGCTCGTCGAAGACGTAGGTGACGTCGGTCAGGCTGGAGGTGAGGTGCCGCACCATCTTCACCCGCTGGGCCTCGCCGCCCGACAGCGTGCCGGACTCGCGGTCGAGGCTGAGGTAGCCGAGGCCGATCTCGACCAGCGAGTCCAGCGTGTCGCGCAGCCCCTGGAGCACCGGGCCGACGCTCGGGTCGCCGATGCCCTTGACGAACTCGGCCAGGTCGTTGATCTGCATGGCCGAGCAGTCGGCGATGTTGTGGCCGTCGATGCGGGAGGACCGGGCGGCCTCGTTCAGGCGCGAGCCGCCGCAGGCGGTGCAGCCGGTCAGCTTGAGCGCCCGGTCGGCGAAGGCGCGCGCCTGCGGCTGCATCGACTCGCGGTCCTTGGCCAGGTACTGGCGCTTGACCTTGGTGACCAGCCCTTCGTAGGTGAAGTTGCTGGTGCCGTACTTGATCTTCGTGGCGGGCTTGTCGAGCAGGTCCGCCCACTGCTCGGGGGTGAAGTCGCGCAGCTTGGTGTCGGGGTCGTACAGGCCCGAGCCGACCATGATCTGCCAGTACCAGGTGTCCACCGCGTACCCGGGGACCTTGATGGCGCCCTCGTTCAGCGACTTGTCCCGGTCCACCAGCTCGTCGACGTCGACGCCGGCGACCTTGCCTAGCCCCTCGCACTCGGGGCACATGCCCTCGGCGCGGTTGAAGCTGAACGCGAACGGCGGCCCCACCTGCGGGGAGCCCAGCCGGCTGAACAGGATCCGGAGCATCGTGTAGGTGTCGGTGGCGGTGCCCACGGTCGAGCGGGCGTTGGCGCCCATCCGCTCCTGGTCCACGATGATCGCCGCGCTGAGGTTCCGCAGCGAGTCCACGTCGGGACGGGCCAGGCTCGGCATGAAGTTCTGGACGAACGTGGTGTACGTCTCGTCGATCAGCCGCCGGGACTCCGCGGCGATCGTGTCGAAGACGAGCGAGGACTTCCCCGAGCCGGACACGCCGGTGAACACGGTGAGGCGGCGCTTGGGCAGGTCGAGGTCGACGCCGGTGAGGTTGTTCTCGCGGGCGCCGCGGACCTGGATGACGTCGTGGCTGTCGGCGGCGGTGTGATCGGCGGATCGGGTGCGTACGGCGTCGGACTTGGCGCTGATGGCCACGGAATCCCTTCTTGTCACATCAAATGGGGAGCGGGTAGGCGATCGTACCGTACGCAGTACGGTCGCCGTGGGGCTCAGCGGGATCTGGCGATCAGCGACGTGACGAGCGAGGCGGCCAGGGGCAGCAACGTCAGGCCGATCAGGAACATCAGCCCGACCGGCCACAACCCCTGCCCGCCCCCGCGCAGCTCGCTCACCACCCCGGCGGCGAAGTGCACGAAGAACGGCGCGGCGGCGACGGCCCCCCACAACGGATGCGGGACGGCCCACGCGGCCAGCCCGGCCAGGACCGCCAGCGCGGCGAAGGCCGGCACAAGCGCCGGGGAGTCCAGGACGTCCTTCGGCGCGCCGGGCGCGACCGCGGGCGCGGTGAGCACGCACACGGCCACGGCGGCGACGCCTCCGGCGATCAGGATCACGGCCCACAGCAGGGCGGAACGCGGCATCTCTCTCCTCACACTGGTCCTGACGGCCAGCATGCCCGAGGCGGGGACGGGGACACGAGCGCTCGGATACTCAACCCGTCTGAGGAGAACCGGCAAGCGAGCGAGCCTCCAGCCGGGCCGCGGCCGCGGCCGCCGGGTCGCCCGCCGCCGTGTACGCCTCGGCCAGGCTGTCCAGCGCCCCCGCCAGGAACTCCTGCCAGCCCCGCGCGCGCCACAGGTTCACCGACTCCTCCAGGTGCGCGACGGCCTCCTTCACCCGGCCCTCGGCCAGGTCCACCCCGCCCAGCACCCACAGCGCGTCGGCCCGGTGGTGGGCCAGCCGGTGGGAGCGGCTCAGCAGCTCGGCCGCCTCGGCGACCGCCCTGGCCCGCGGGTCGTGGTGGCCGGCGTACAGCTTGGCCAGGGCGACCAGGCCCATCGTCTCCAGCAGCGGGTCGCGGATCTGCCGGTAGATGGCCAGCGCCCGCACCATGTACTCCAGCCCGGCCTCGAACTCCTTGGCGTGGGCGTGGGCCAGGCCGAGGAACTGCAGGGTCGTGGCCTCGAAGCGGGGGTTGCCGAGCTTGGTGGCCAGGTCGAGGCCGCGCAGCAGGTGGACGATGGCCATCCTGATGTCCCTGGTGCCGTAGGCGACGGCCATGCACACGTGCGCCCTGGCCTCGCCGCCCTGGTGGCCGCTGCGTTCGGCCAGCTCCAGCGCGATGCGGCCCGAGCGCAGGCCCTGCGCCATGTCGCCCCTGGCGGCCTCGCCCCAGGCGCGCAGCACGTACGCGTCGGACAGGCCGCGCCGCTCGTCCAGTTCGGTGAACATGGCGATCAGGCGTTCGGCGCCGTCGTACTGGGCGGCCATGGCGCCGCCGGTCTCGGTCCAGGTGGTGGCGTGCATGAGGCCGCGCCGGATCACTGCCTCGCCCAGCCGGTCGCCGGCGGCCAGGCAGGCGGCCAGCACCCGCTCGTGCAGCGCCCGCCAGTCGTCGAACAGGCCGCTGACGTCGAAGTAGCGCTCGGCGCAGCAGGCGGTGTCCCAGGCGACCTCGGCCAGGCCGAGCGCGCACGCCTGGCGGATCGCCGCGACCAGCGCGGTGCGCTCGGTGTCGAACCAGGCCATCGGGTCCTGCCGGATCTCCAGCGGCGTGCCGTCGGGCGAGCTCCAGCGCGGGGCCGAGCCGTGGATGATGGCCGAGGAGCTGCCCTGGACGCGTTCGGTCGCCTGCTCGGCCAGCGCCAGCCAGCCGCCGAAGGCCCGGCCGAGCGCCGCCGCGACCGCCTCGGGCCGGTCCTCCAGCTCGGCGCGTTCGCGGGCGTACAGGCGGACCAGGTCGTGGAAGCGGTAGCGCGGCTGCCCGGCCGGATCGACGCCGCTGATCAGCACGAGCTGGGTGTCCACCAGCGACTCCACCAGCTCCTCGCCCACCGGCACGGGCAGGTCCAGCAGCGCGCCCGCCACCCATCCGGCGAAGTCGGGCGCCTCCAGCGTGCCGAGCAGCCGGAAGGCCCGCCGCGCGGCCGGTTCCAGCCCCACGTAGCTGAGCGCCAGGCTCGCCCGGACCGCCAGGTCGCCGGTCGCGAACTGGTCGAGCCGCCGCCGCTCGTCCTTGAGCTGCCCGGCCAGCCGGGTCAGCGGCCAGTGCGGCCGGGCCACCAGCCGGGCCCCGGCCACCCGCACGGCCAGCGGGATCCCGTCGGAGAGCCGGACGATCTCCGCCGCCGCCTCCGGCTCGGCCTCCACCCGTCCGGCGCCGGCGATCCTGGCCAGCAGGCGCACGCCCTGCCGCAGGTGCAGCACCGACAGCTCGATCAGGGCCGCGCCGGACAGGCCGCTCAGCCTGGCCCTGCTGGTGATGATGACGGCGCAGCCGGACGTGCCCGGCAGCAGCGGGCGCACCTGCTGCTCGGAGGCGGCGTTGTCGAGCACGATCAGCATGCGCCGCTCGGCCAGGCTGCTGCGGAACAGCGCGGCCCGCTCGTCCACGCTCTCGGGCAGCGTGGAGCGCGGCACGCCGAGCGCGGTGAGGAAGGCGGCCAGCACCTGTCCGGGGTCGGCGGGGCTGGCCTCGGCGCCGTGCAGGTTCGTGTGCAGCTGGCCGTCGGGGTAGTGGCGGGCGATGCGGTGCGCGGCGTGCACGGCCAGCGTGGTCTTGCCGACGCCGCCCATGCCCGCGATCACGCACACCCGCACCTGGCCGGGGCCCTGCGGCGGTTCGTCGCCGAGCAGGGCGGTGAGCTGGGCGAGCTGCTCGCCGCGTCCGGTGAAGTCGGAGATGTCGGTCGGGAGCTGGGCGGGGGAGCGCGCCGCGGGCCCGGCGGCGCCGCCGGGGGCCGGGTCGAGGGTGCCGGTGAGGATGGCCTGGTGCAGGCGGTTGAGCTCGGCGCCGGGGTCGAGGCCCAGCTCGGCGGCGAACACCCGGCGGGCCTCGCGGTAGCTGGCCAGCGCCTCGGCCTGCCGTCCCGACCGGGCCAGGGCGAGCATGAGCTGGCGGCGCGGGCGTTCGCGCAGCGGGTGCTCGGCGACCAGCTCGGTCAGCTCCGCGATGAGCACGGCGTGCAGGCCGCGGGCCAGGTCGGCCTCGATCCGGTGCTCCAGGGCCGCCAGGCGCTCCTCCTCCAGGCGGCGGGCGTGGTCGCGCAGCCCGGCGGTGAGGTTCAGCCCCGCGTAGGCGGGCCCGCGCCACAACGCCAGCGCCTGCCGCAGCAGCGTGGCGGCCTGTTCGTGGTCGCCGCCGGACAGCGCGTCGCCGCCGCGGCCGGCCAGGGTCTCGAAGCGTTCGGCGTCCAGCTCGCCGGGGTGCACGGCCAGGACGAAACCGGCGTCGGTGCGGGTGATGCGGTCCTGGCCGAGCGTCCGGCGGAGCTGGTGCACGTACAGGCGCAGGTTGTCGGCGGCGGTGCGCGGCGGGCGCTGCTCCCACAGGGCCTCGACGAGCGTGGCGGGGGAGACCGGGCGGCCGGCCCGGCACAGGAGCTCGGCCAGCAGGGTGCGCTGCTTGCCGACGCCGAGCGGCAGCGGCCCTTGGTCATCCGAGACGTGAAGCGGCCCAAGTACGGCGAACTCCATCGCGCTCCCCGCAAGGACGTTGGTGCACAAGGAAGATCAAAGCTGCTTCAATGTGCATCAACGTCCGACTCCCGTCAACCCTGCGCCGACCGGGAGAAAAAGGCACCGGCGGGAGCCTTTCGTGGTAGCTCCCGCCGGTGGCTCATCCTAGGTCACGGGTGGCCGAAGGCGACCACCGAAAGGAAGTACGCGTACGCGATGCTGCGACATGTCCCCTTGAAGAAGTAGTGGGAGCAGACGCCCCAGTACAGGACGTAATAGAAGATGTAGTCCACCTGGTACTTGCTGTGGATATACCCCATATTGCGCAGGGCGTACCCGTAGTCGTGCATCATGCACGCCTGGCGGAAGTCGTAGCCGAGCGGCTTGTCGGGTGACTTGGTGCAGTAGTCGTAGTACACGCCGCGCACCCACCAGCCGGCCGGCGTCTTCTTCCAGTGCACGTAACGCCAGCTGCCGTGGTAGTAGGCGTAGCTGACGCCGCAGTGGTTGAAGGCGAAGTGCCAGAAGTTGGTGCACCAGTACCACTTCTTGCCGTCCAGGTCGGCGTTGGAGGTCGGCGACTGGTTGGCGTAGTCGTAGGCGTTGGCGCTGCCGCCCTCCACCGGGTCGGTCTGTAGGAACCGTCCCAGTTTGGGCTGGTAGAGCCGCACGCCCATGAGGATCGTGCCGTCGGGGGTGTCGGCGGCCCGCTCGGCCGCGCCGTGCCAGCCGTAGCGCATCGCGGGCTGACCGGCGCGCGGGTTGCCGAACTCGTCGAAGTCCAGCGCCAGCGGCACGCCGTCGGCGTAGACCACGTTGATGTCGTCGTGCAGGTTCGTCAGCTGCAGCCGCACGTCGCCGGTCGCCGAGGTGACCGCGGCCAGGCCGCCGGAGATGGAGTGCACGTTCCTGGTGACCGCGCCGCCCTCCACGACCCAGGCGGGCGTGTCGTCGTCGGCGTCGAAGTGCTCGACCCGCTTGCCGGCCGCGCTCCACGTGCCGCCGGACAGCTGCTCCAGCGTGGTGGTGTTGCGGCGCAGCTCCGGATCCAGCGTGTACGACTGCCGCACCGCCCCCGACGTCATCTGCCGGACCAGGTCGGTGGTGTAGTACTCCGCCTTCAGCCCGGCCGGCGTGGCCGTGGTGCGGCCGTAGGCGTCGTACTCGTAGCCGGCGTCGGCCAGCCGGTCGCCGCCGTCGTAGGCGTGGTTCTCGGTGACCGCCCCCGAGCCGTCGCAGGCGCTCGTGGTCAGTCCCGTCCTGTTGGAGTTGGCGTCGTAGCCGTAGGCCCGGCGCGAGCACAGGCCGCTCACGGTGTCGTCCACCGAGGCGATCCGGCCCAGCTTGTCGTAGCCGATCTTCTGGGCGGACAGCCCGTTGTGGCTCACCTGCTGGCCGTGGATCGACCAGGTCACCGAGTCGTCCAGCAGCCGCGTCCCCGCCGCCGTCCGGTAGACCCGCGAGACCGGCGCGCCGGACGGGTCCCGGGCGAGGTCGTAGGACAGGCCGCCCGGCAGGCTCTCGTGGCTGATCGAGCCGTCGACGGTGTACGTGGCGGTGAACGTCCCGGCCACCGAGTCGGTCATGGTGGACAGCGCGCCCCGCACGTCGTCGTAGGCGTAGGTGACCGTCGAGGGCGCGCCGTCGGTCTTCCTGGTGATGCGGTCGAGGGCGTCGTACTCGACCCTGGTCACGCCGCCGTCGGCGTCGGTGTAGGACGTCTGGCGGCCCAGCGCGTCGTACTCACGGGTGATCGAGGTGCCGTTGGAGGCCGTGGTCCTGACCCCGCGCCCGGCCGCGTCGTAGGTGGTGCTCACCTCGGGCACCGCCGTCCCGGCCCCGCCGGACACGACGGTCTTCACGATGTCGCCCGCCGGGTTGTACGTGGTCGTCGTGGTCCTGGTCACCCCGTTGGCCGTCTCGGTCACCGACGACACGCGGCCGCCGGGCTCGTAGGCGTACACCTTGGTGACCAGCTCGGCCGGACGGGTGCCGCTGTCGCCGACGCCCGTCTTGGACCTCGTCCGGCACAGCTGCCCGGCCCACTCGGCCTTGCCGCCGCACGCGCCGGCGCCGTCGGCGGTGTAGTACTCGCTGGTCGTGGTGCCCGCGTCGTCGCCCGACGACTTCGGCATCGTGGTGGCGACCACCCGGCCCTCGGAGTCGTACGTGGTCGTCTTGGTGATCGCCAGGCCGCCGGGGTCCTCCACCGTCCTGACGCTCTTGCCGGTGTTCCAGTCGTAGTACGTCCGGCTCGTGCGCACGTCGGCGTCCGAGGTCGCGCCGGGCACGTACGCGCCCACCGCCACCGTCGTGGCCAGGTTCGACACCTTGGCGTCGGCCGGCCGGCCCTCGTCGAAGGTGTTGACCGTGTGCTTCCTGGCCGCGACCTGCGTGCCGTTCAGCGTGACCAGGTGCAGCGGGCCCAGCTCGGAGACCATCCGCTGCCCGTCGGAGCTGTAGGCGGACTCCTCGGCCAGCAGCCGCGCCCGGTCGGCGGGCGAGGCGTTGAGCAGCCCGAGCCGGGTCAGCTCGGCGCCCGCGTCCGGCGTCTGGGCCAGGGCGAGCGCCCTGTTGCCGGCCGACAGCGACAACACCGTGTTGCCCTGCGCGTCGTACTGGCTGGTGGAGACCGCGCCGCCGGGCTCCACCCGGTTGACCGTCTGCCCTGAGGCGTTCAGGTAGGTGATCGTGGCCCGGCCGTAGTCGGAGGCGGCCAGGCCGCCGCGCCCGGTGTGGTTGGCCGGCACCTGGTCGGCCGGGAAGATCGCGGTCGCGTCCACCGGGGAGTCGCTCTGCCCCCAGGCGGCCGTGGCCGTCTCGCTCATCCCGTAGGGCGCCCCCGTCCCGCTGATCGGCACGTCGTAGACCACCGACGTGACCGCGGTGCCGTTCGTCTCGTTCGGCGTGCCGGGCCGCAGCGTCGGGCGGGAGACCGCGAGCAGCATGCCGTCCGCGGCGGTGTCGGCGTTGCCCGCCCTGCCGTAGCCGAACGTCCACGGCAGCTCGCCGGGCGGGGTGTAGCGGTTCACCCGGCCGCCGAGGTCGTAGTCGTAGCGCGTCCTGATGTCGGGGGTGGCCGGGTTCCACTGCTCGCGCAGGCGGCCCAGGTCGTCGTAGCGGTACTCCGACAGGCCCAGCGGCGCGCTCGCGCCGCCCTCCCACAGGCTGATCGCCTTGACCTGCCCGGCCACGTCGCCGAGCTGCGCGCCCGCGGTCGTGGTCGTGGCGTAGTCCAGCTTGATCAGGCGGCAGCCCTGCGGCAGGCTCGCGAGGGTGTCCACGTCGCAGTCGGCCTGCGTGTACGACGGCGCGATGATCTTGACCGGCCGGGCCAGCGCCTTGCCGTCCGAGCCGGTCACCGACTGCCACACGAACGCCGTGCTGCCCTTGCCGCTGGCCGGGTAGACCGCCCGCACCAGGTAGATCGGCGCGGCGGCGTCCACCTTGGCGAACACCGTGCGCTCGGCCGAGTTCGTGTCCGACAGGGTGTAGCGGTCGGCCGCGGCGTCGAAGGTCAGCTTCAGGCTCGCCGCGTCCTGCTGCGGCTCGTACGAGCCGTCGGCATTCTTGGTGAAGGCCACCGCCGAGCCCTCGCCGCTCAGCTCGACCGAGGTGGCGGAGGTGGCCCGGAGCTGGGCGAACGTGCCCTGACCCGACTGGGCGAGCCCGGTCGGCGTCCACTCGGTGCCGAAGATCGCCGCCACGCCGGGCAGCGCCGAGCCCTTGCGCGGGTCACGCGAGGAGAACGAGCGCATCAGGCCGATGCCGTACACGTTGGCGTCCGTGGCGGCCATCCTGAAGTCGCCGGTCAGCGTGTTGACCGAGCCGGGGCCGATCGGCTGGGTGGAGGCGCCCTCGCCGTCCCGGTCCACGACCAGGTCCACCGGCTGGGAGGCGGCCGTGCCCGAGGAGGTGACGAACTCGGCCCTGATCTCGATCGAGCCGTCCTCGGCCAGCGTGTGCGTGGTGTCCCAGACCAGCTCGGGCGAGGCGCCCGCGCTCATCGCCACCGGCCAGGCGACCGCCGAGCCGTCGGACTTCCTGCGCACGTCGGCCGCCGGCACCTGGTGCCAGGAGTCGGCCTCGCCGCGCCGGTAGGAGAAGGTGACCGCGCTCAGCCCTGCGCTACCGGTGGCCGACAGGACCGTCCGGCGGGCGGTGGACTGCCCGTCCTTGGGCGAGGTGACCGCCGAGCCGCCCGCGTTGAACGCGTACGTCGTCGCCTCCGACAGATTGCCCGCCTTGTCCTTGACCCACGCCTTGAGCGTGTGCGGGCCGTCGGCGGGCGGCGTCCAGCTCACCGTGTGCGGCGCGCCGGAATTGGCGGCCGACTGCTGGGCGCCGCCGTCGAACGACCACAACACCGAGGACGCGTCGGCCGAGGCCGGCGTGATGGTGAACTGGCCGGCCTGGCCCGAGCCCTTGGCCCAGGCGTCCTCCGGGTAGTCGTTCGAGGACACCTCGGGAGCGGGCGGCGGGGCGGCGTCCACCGTGAAGGCGAACCACGCCGACCAGGGGCCGTAGTCGGTGCCGTCGTGCGAGCGCACCCGCCAGGCGTACGACGTGCTCGCCAGGGCCGTGCCGGCCTTCCAGGAGGCGGTGGCGCCGTTCGCCACGTTCGCGGCCGAGCCGCCGGTCACCTTGGTCGCGTGGTCGGCCGTCCAGATCTCGAAGTCGGCCCGCTGCGCCTGCCCGTCGGCGTCGCTCACCTTGGCCGACAGCGTCGGCTGCGCCGCGCCCACCACGGCCGGGCTGGCGCACACCGAGCAGGGCGCGACGGCCAGGGCCGACGGCGTGCCCGGCAGCGAGTTGTAGGTGATCGCGATGTTGGGGTTGTTGGCGAAGCGCTTCCAGTAGTAGTTGTCGGTCTCGCTGCCGGCCTTGACCATGAAGGTGACCGACGTGCCGTTCGCGCTCACCACGCTCTGCACCGCGCTGGTGACGTCCCAGCCGACCCAGGCCGCCGGGCAGCTCGACGCGCCGCCCTGACCGGCCGACGACCAGCCGTAGGCGACGTTCTTGGCGCCGATGTTCAGGTTCGAGGCGGGCTGGTTGTTCCACGTCGTGCCCGAGCCGACGGCCGCGGTCCTGTGCAGCTCGACGTTCCGCGCCGAGCAGGACCAGGCCCACGTCTCCTTGATGTTGAACGTGGCCGCCGTGATGTGCTTGCCGGCCAGGCCCGACAGGCCCATGTTGAAGAACGAGCGCCGCTTGTAGCCGCCGCCGTTGCTGGTGCCGGCCGTCGCGTCGTTCGCCGAGTTCCAGTACGCGCTGGTGGGATAGGCCGAGTCCACGTACGTCCAGCCGGACTTGGCCGAGGTGAAGCTCGGGTCGATCGTCACCGGGTAGACCGTGGCGGGGTCGGCCAGCAGCGCGGCGTCGGGGGTGACGCGCAGCTCGCGGCCCGACAGCCGCACGCCCATCCTGGCCCGCCGGCCCGGCTGGGCGGCCAGCGCCGGGGTGGCCGGGTTGCGAGTCATGGCCGACTCGGTGGCGGCGTCCCACATCTCCGGCGCCGCCGAGCCGAACACCGGCTCGCCCTCGGCGTCGAGGATCGAGACGTTGCCGTGCTTGTCGGTCCTGACCTCGCCCTTCTTCACCGACGTGGCGAACGTCAGCTCCTTCAGCGCCGGGTTCGCCGCGGCCTGCCGGGTCTTGACGACGAGCTTCTCGGCGAAGCCGTCCACGTCCGCGGTCAGCACCAGGTCCACGCCCGGCAGCACGTCGGGGTAGGTGGCGGTGGCGCCGTCCAGCACCGGCTCGGGCAGGGAACCGAGCGGCGTGCCGAGCGTGAGGCGGGTGCCCCGCTCGGCGGCGGTGACCAGCGGGCCGTCGCCGCCGCCGGAGAAGCTGTAGGAGACCGCGGCGGCCTTCGGCGCGACCGTGCCGTCCTGGCCCGCCGTGAGCGTCGGGTCGGCGGGCACCCACGCCTCGCCCCGCTTGACCCGGACCGGGCGGTAGCGGTGCTCCTGGGTGACCGTGCCGGCCGGGTTGACGAAGAACTCGTCGGTCTCGGTGGTCAGCGAGGCCGCCCTGATCCGCTTGCCGCAGACCGCGGCGGCCAGCCGGGCGGAGATCTCGGTGGGCATCTCGTCCGGGCAGGCGACCGCCGCCTGCGCCTTGGCGGGCGCGGGCGGGGCGGCCCGCGCGGGAAGCGGCACGAGGGCCGTGGATGTCAGCAACAGGACGACGAGCGGCGGTAAGGGAGTCAGCCGCCTGGGTTTCTTCAACACCGTCCAACCTCCGCGGGGGGTGTAAGGCCGTTCGGTGCTCAGCGTGAGCAGCGGCTGTATAGGCGGCGTATAGATCCCGTAGGCGGCCAAAACCGGTTGCGGCGCGGCGCGGGCGGCTGTTGTACTTCGCGGCGGCACCGATCGCCGGACGAAGGAGCGGATCGATGAGGACAGCGTTCATGACCTCCCAGCACAGGACACCCACCTATTCAGAGGGCATGACGCTTCTTGAGATCCCCGCTCACCAGGACCCGTCCGCAGGCAGCTAGACCCGCCCGGCAGGCCCTGCGCCACCTGCGGCCCGCCCCGCGCGCCGCGCTCGCGCTGGGCGCCGCCACCGCCGCGGCCACCGCGCTGCCGCTGGCCGCGCCGCACGTCACCCGCCGCTTCGTCGACGACGCCGCCGGCGGTGCCGGGCTGCGCCACCTGATCGTGATCGCGCTCGCCTACCTCACCCTGGCCGCCGCCGGTCAGGCCGCCCGCATGGCCGCCGCCTGGCTCGCCGGCCGCCTGGCCTGGGACGGCACCAACCGCCTGCGCGAACACCTGGCCGGGCACGTGCTCGGCCTCGACCTGGCCTTCCACGCCCGCCACTCGCCCGGCGAGCTGATCGAACGCGTCGACGGCGACGTGGCGGCCGTGGCCGAGTTCGTCGTCGCCTTCGTCCTCGACGTCGTGGCCGGGCTGCTGCTGCTGGCCGGCGTGCTCGCCGTCGTGTTCACCGTCGACTGGCGGCTGGGCGCGGCGCTGCTGGCCTACTGCCTGCTGACCGGGCTCGCCATGACGGGCGCGCAGCGGCTCGCCGTGCCGTCGGCGACCCGGTCGCGGGAGGCGAGCGCCGCGCTCTACGGCCACCTCGAAGAGCGGCTGGCCGGAGCCGAGGACCTGCGGGCCAACGGCGCGGGCGGGCACGCGCTCGGCCGCTTCCACCAGGTCGCCGGCGCCTGGTTCCGCGCCGAGTGGCACGGCTCGCGCATCGCGGGCGGCCTGCTCGCGGCCACGAACGTGGCGTTCGCGGCCGGGACCGCGCTGATGCTCGCCCTGGCCGCCTGGCTGCTGGACGCCGGGGCGCTCACGGTCGGCACCGCCGTGCTGCTCTTCCAGTACACCCTGATGATCCGCACGCCGTTCGAGCGGCTGATCGACCAGCTCAGGCAGTTCCAGGGGGCGCTGGCCGGGTTCGCCCGCATCGGCTCCCTGCTGGCCGAGCGGCCCGCGCTGCCCGTCCGCGCCGCGCCCCGGCCGCTGCCCGCCTCGGGCGCGCTCGGCCTGCGGCTGGACGACGTGAGCTTCGCCTACCCCGACGACGGCGAGACCGCGCTGTCGGGCATCACCCTCACCCTGGCCCCCGGCGAACGCCTGGGCCTGGTCGGACGCACCGGCAGCGGCAAGACGACCCTCGCCAAGCTGCTGCTGCGCCTGTACGACCCGACCGGCGGCACCGTCGAGATCGGCGGCCTCGACCTGCGCCAGTGCGACCCGGAGTCGCTGCGCCGCCGGGTCGGCGTGGTCACCCAGGACGTACGGCTGTTCGACGGCAGCGTCCGCGACAACCTCACCCTGTTCGGCGCCCTGACCGACCCCCGCCACGACGACGCTCACCTGCTGGAGGTGCTGGCCGGGGTGGGGCTGGGCGGCCGGCCGGCCGCGCTGCCCGGCGGGCTCGACGGCGAGCCGGGCGGCCTGTCGGCGGGGGAGGCCCAGCTGCTCGCCTTCGCGCGGGCCTTCCTGGCCGACCCCGGCCTGGTGATCCTGGACGAGGCGTCCCGCAGACTCGACCCGGCCACCGAACGGCACGTCGAGGACGCCGTGCGGCGGCTGCTGGACGGGCGGACCGGCGTGCTCATCGCGCACCGGCTCTCCTCGCTGGCGCACGTGGACAAGATCGCCGTGCTGGAACGCGGCAAGCTCGTCGAGTACGGCCGCCGCGCCGACCTGGCCGCCGACCCCGGCAGCAGGTTCGGCCGGCTCCTGGACGCCGCGGGGGTGAGCCGGTGAACGCGCGCCGGGCTCAGGCTCGGCCGGCTCCCGGACCCCGCCGGGACGAGCCGGTGAGCGCGCGCCGGGCCCTGGCGGTGGCGGGCCGCCTGATCGGCTTCGACGTGCGCCTGTACGTGCTGCAGATCCTGCTGTGGCTGCCGGTCCACGTGCTGCCGCTCGGCGGCGGCCTCGTGCTGCGGCAGCTCTTCGACCAGATCAGCGGGCACAGCCCGGCGACGTTGCGGCAGTCGTTGTGGCTGTGCGCGGCGTTCGCGGGCGTCGAGCTGGTCCGCGGGATCGTCCTGGTGTTCGCCTGGTCCTACGGCTCCTACTGGTGGGACGCGGCGGCCACGCTGCTGCGCGCCAACGTCCTGGGCTCGGTGCTGACCGCGCGCGGCCCGGTCGCCGCCCGGCTGCCGCGCTCCCCGGGCGAGTCGCTGGCCCGGCTGCGCGACGACGTGGCCGAGCTGGTCGAGCTCGCCGACGAGTCCGTCCCCCTGGCCGGAGGCGTGCTGTTCGGCGGGGCGGCGCTGGCGGTCATGGTCTCGATCGACCCCGTCGTCACCATGACGCTGGTCGTGCCGATGCTCGCGATCGGCGTGCTGAGCAGGCTCATGGGACGGGTGATCAGACGGCGGCACCAGCGGGCCAGGGAACTGGGCGCGGGCGTGACGGCCTTCGTCGGCGAACTGTTCGGCGGCGTGCTCACGCTGAAGACGGCCGGGGCCGAGCGGGCGGCGCTGGACCGCCTGCGCACGCTCAACGCCCGCCGCCGGGACGCCGCCGTACGCAGCCGCCTGGCCACCGACCTGCTGGAGGCCGCCACGGGCACCACGGTCGAGCTGGGCGTCGGCGTCGTGCTGCTGCTGGCCGCCGGGGCGATGCGGCGCGGCGAGTTCACCGTGGGCGACCTCGCGCTGTTCACCAGCTACGTCGGCTGGCTCACCGCGCTGCCCCGCACCATCGGCTCCATCCTGTACCGCCTGCCCAGGGCGGACGTCTCCGCCGAACGCCTGACCGCCCTGCTCGCCCCCCACCAGGACACCCCCGACCTGACCCGCAACCACCCCCTCCACCTCCGTCCCACCCAACCCCCGGAAGCACCGCCCCCGAGCCGCACTCCGCACCCCCGTCCCACCCCAGGCCCGGAAGGACCGCCCCCGAGCCGCACTGTGCACCCCCGTCCCACTTCGCCCCCACCTGCGGGAAGGTCGCCCCTGAGGCGCGCCCCCCGCCTCTCCACGCCGCCTATGGAGCCGCCCTCGGGCGGGGAGGGGCCGATCGCGCCGACGACGCTGGAGGTGCTGGAGGTGCGTGGGTTGAGCGTCGTGCACCCCGGTGGGCGCGGGGTACACGACGTGGATCTGACGCTCCGGCGCGGCACGTTCAGCGTCGTCACCGGGGCCGTCGGCGCGGGCAAGACCACGCTCGTGCGCGCCGTACTCGGCCTGCTGCCCCTCGACGCCGGGACGATCACCTGGAACGGTCGCCCGGTGCCCGACCCGGGCATGTTCCTGGTGCCGGGACGGGCGGCGTACGCGAGCCAGATCCCGCGCCTGTCCTCGGAGACCCTGCGCGAGAACCTGCTCCTCGGCCTGCCCGCGGGCGACGCCGACCTGGCCCGCGCCCTGGAACTGGCCGCCTTCGAGGACGATCTGGCCGCCATGCCGGACGGCCTGGAGACCGTCGTCGGCCCCCGGGGCGTGCGTCTGTCCGGCGGCCAGGTGCAGCGCGCCACCGCCGCCCGCGCCCTGGTCCGCGCCCCGGACCTGCTCGTCGTGGACGACGTGTCGTCCGCCCTGGACGTCGGGACCGAGAACCTGCTGTGGGAGCGCGTCGCCCGGCACGGCCCCGCCACGCTGCTGGTGGTCTCCTCCCGCCGGGCCGCGCTCGAACGCGCCGACCAGGTGGTCGTCCTCGACCGGGGCCGCGTCGCGGGACGTGGGCCGCTGGGGGAGTTGCTGCGTACGTGTCCCGAGATGCGCAGACTATGGGACGGAGAGCCGATCGAGGAGCGAGGGACCACATGAGGATCGACCGCCTGGACCACTTGGTGCTGACCGTCGCCGACGTCGAGACCGCGGTGCGCTTCTACACCGCGGTGCTGGGGATGGAGGCGGTGACGTTCGGAGATGGGCGGCGGGCGCTGGCGTTCGGGCAGAGCAAGATCAATCTGCATGAGGCGGGACGCGAGTTCGAGCCGAAGGCGGCCCGGCCCGTGCCCGGCAGCGCCGACCTGTGCCTGATCACCGCCGACCCCGTCGAGACGGTCATGGACGAGCTGGCCCGGCACGGCGTCGGGATCGAGGAGGGCCCGGTGGAGCGGACCGGAGCGCTCGGCCCCATCAGGAGCGTCTACCTGCGGGACCCCGACGGGAACCTGATCGAGCTCAGCAACTACCTCTGACCGGGCATCATGGAGGGTGTGCAAGAGACTGCGACGGCACCCGTGACGGCACCTGTGACGGCACCTGTGACGGCACCTGTGACGGCACCTGTGACGGCACCCGTGACGGCATCCGTGACGGCATCCGTGACGGCGCCGGCGATGGCGTCGCTGGCCGAGCTGGTGGCCGGTGGCGGTGTCGTGGTGCTCAGCGGGGCCGGGCTGTCCACCGAGTCCGGCATTCCCGACTACCGGGGCCCCACCGGGCGGTCCCGGCGTGCCGAGCCGATGACGTACCAGCGCTTCACCGGCAGCGCCGAGGCGCGCCGGCGCTACTGGGCGCGCAGCCACGTCGGCTGGCGGCAGATCGGCCGGGCCGCACCCAACGCCGGCCATCGCGCGGTGGCCGAGCTGGAGCGGCGCGGCCTGCTGGCCGGCATCGTCACCCAGAACGTCGACGGGCTCCACCAGGCCGCCGGGGCGCGCCG
Organism: Nonomuraea sp. NPDC004702; assembly: GCF_053601695.1. NCBI lineage: Bacteria > Bacillati > Actinomycetota > Actinomycetes > Streptosporangiales > Streptosporangiaceae > Nonomuraea > Nonomuraea sp. NPDC004702. The sequence goes on along the minus strand of NZ_JBSGCE010000032.1, from coordinate 12,506 downwards.
GGTGATCGAGCTGCACGGCGGCCTCGACCGCGTCGTGTGCCTGTCGTGCCGCGAACGCACCCCGCGCGCCGAGCTGGAACGCCGCCTCAGCGCGGCCAACCCGCGCTGGGCCGCCGAGGGCCGCGTCAACCCCGACGGCGACGCCGCCCTCACCGACGCCCAGGTCGCCGGGTTCCAGGTGGTCGACTGCGTCTCGTGCGGCGGTCTGCTCAAGCCCGACGTGATCTTCTTCGGCGAGAACGTGCCGAGGGATCGGGTGGCGGAGTGCTTCGCACTCGTGGGCGGGGCGCGCTCGCTGCTCGTGCTGGGGTCGTCGCTGGCGATCAGGTCGGGGCTGCGCTTCGTCACCAGGGCCGCCGAACTCGGGCTGCCCGTCGCCATCGTCAACCAGGGCCCGACCGGCGCCGACGCCGACGCCGCGCTCCTGCTCGACGCCCCGCTCGGCGCCACCCTGACCGAGCTGGCCGCCCGCCTCTGACCCGCACGCCGGTAGCGGGCGGAGCGCAAGGCTGACCCCACGCGCGCACCGGGCGGAGCGCAAGGCGGCGCGGGGGCGGCACAATGGGGGGCATGCCTCCTCGTCCATGCCCCTGCGGTCTGCCCGCGTCCTACGCGGACTGCTGCGGGAGATACCACCGCGGTGAGGGGTCGGCCCCCACCGCGGAGTCGCTCATGCGGTCCAGGTTCAGCGCGTTCGCCGTGGGCGACGAGGCCTATCTCATGGCCACCTGGCATCCCGCCGACCGCCCGGCCCGCCTCGACCTCGACAGGAAGGTCGCGTGGACGGAGCTGGAGGTGCTGGAGAGCACCGGCGGCAGCCCCGTCCACACCGAGGGCACCGTGCGGTTCCGCGCCCACTTCGTCAACCGGCGGGTGCCGGGCGTGCTCGACGAGCACAGCAGGTTCGTCCGGCTGGACGGCCGCTGGGTCTACGCCGGGGTCGTGGCCGGCGGCCGGTAGTCGCAGTCGTAGCCGAAGTACCGCGGCCCGGCCAGTTCCAGGCCGCCCGGCGAGGTCCAGCGCGGGTCGCAGGGCACGGCGATGACCGTGACGCGCAGGCCGTAGCGCATGGCCTCGGTGGTGACCGGCTCGCCCGAGTCGGTGTCCAGCACGCAGATCAGGTCGGGCGTGGTGGCCACGATCTCGCCGTCCCGGCGGGCCAGCAGGTGCTCGTTCTGGAAGCTGAGCTCCAGCGTGCCGGTGCCCTCCAGACGGGCCTGGCCGCGGGCGAAGCCGCCGGTGGTGCGGCGCTCGACGTCCACGACCTTGCCGGTGAACAGCTTCAGGCCGCCCAGCACGTCCAGGGCCGCCGCCACCGGGTCGGCGTGCCCGGCGCGGGCCAGCCGCACGGCCCGGCCCAGGTCCTCGGCCAGCGTCAGCGTGGCCGGCACCAGACCGTCGCGCAGCTGGTCGCCGCGCATGACGGTGTCGGCGCAGGAGACCTGGCAGCCCATCTGCACGCACGCCGCCCTGGCCAGGCGCTCGGCCCACACGTTGGACACCGTCTCCAGCACCAGCGTGTTGCCCTTGTCGTCGGCCAGCGCCATCGGCGTGTTCGGCACGCCGATCAGCGTCGGCAGCACCATCTGCGCCTCGGGGAAGGCGCGGCCCATCGCGTCGCCGTCCACGATCGGCAGGCCCGCCTGCGCGGCGGCGGCGATCGGGATCATCGAGTTCACGCCGCCGACCTCGATGGGCACGATGTGCGTGGCCGGACGGCCGAGCACCGCCTCCAGGGCGCGCAGCGCGGTCAGCTCCTCGGTGCCCGCCGGCAGCTTCTCCAGCAGCACGGTCGGCGCCCCCATGCCCGAGACCGCCACGACGGTCGCGTCCGCGGGCACCTCGTCGATGGCCACCAGCGGCACGGGACCGTGCCTGCGGATGGCCTCGCGGGCCAGCAGCTTGCCCACGTACGGGTCGCCGCCGCCGCCGGTGCCGAGGATCCCGGCGCCGCGCGCCATGTCGTCCAGCCGGTCGATTCCGATCTCACGCATCGATCTTCTCCAGGTCCAGGTCGCCGACGGCCTTCACCCTGATCCGGGTGGCGTCGCCGGGCAGGTAGGCGAGCGGCAGCTCCTCCACGTCCACGATCCGCACGCTGCCCGCGCGGGCGCCGCCGCGCTCGGCGCGGATGATCGCCTCGCTCTTGGCCTCCTCCAGGATGCGCTCGCGGGGGCCGGAGAAGACCCGGTCCACCTCGCCGCCGACCTGGGCGATGGCCGCGCCGACCGCGTTGGCCACCTCGAAGTGCGCCGGGCGGCGCACGTCGTCGAAGCCGGGCAGCTCCTGGATGAGCACGCTGCCGCCGCCGACCAGCACGACGGGCAGCGGCGCGGACGAGGTGCGCATGCGGTCGACCGCCTCCGAGACGCGCTCGGCGATGAGCTTGAGCGGGCGCTGCGGGTCGACGTGCGCGACCCTGTCGCGGTCGCCGATGTCGGCCAGCCCGGCGGCCACGGCCAGGTCGGTGGCGGTCAGCGTGCCGCCGCCGAACACCAGCGCCTCCTCGGTCAGCCGGTAGCCGACGCTGCGCGGGCCGGTGGTGCCGTCCTCGGCGACCAGCGAGCCGCCGCCGATGCCGATCGACAGCACGTCGGGGATGCGGAAGTTGGTGCGCACCTCGGCGACCAGCGCCTCGCCGGCGGCCTCGCGCGGGAACCCGCCGACCAGGATGCCCACGTCGGACGTGGTGCCGCCGATGTCCACCACCGCGCAGTCGGTCAGCCCCGACAGGTACGCCGCGCCGCGCATCGAGTTCGTCGGCCCCGACGCGAACGTGGCCACCGGGTAGCGGCGGGCCTGGTCCACGTCCATGAGGGTGCCGTCGTTCTGGGACAGGAACAGCGGCGCGTCGATCCCGGCCACCCGCAGCGCCTCGCCGAAGGCGGCCACGGTCCGGCCGGCCAGCGGGCGCAGGGCGGCGTTCACGATCGTGGCGTTCTCCCTGGCCAGCAGGCCGACCCGGCCGATCTCGCAGGACAGCGACAGGTGCACCTCGGGGCCCAGCTCGGCGGCCAGAATCTGCGCGGCCTCGCGCTCGTGGGCGTCGCTGACCGGGGAGAACACCGAGGAGATCGCGACCGTGCGCAGGCCGCGCCGCCTGATGTCGGCGGCGACGCCGCGCAGCTCGTCCGGGTCGAGGGGGGAGATGGGGGCGCCGTCGTACTCGCAGCCGCCGTGGCACAGGTAGACCGCGCCCTCGACCGCCTGGCGCAGGCGGTCGGGCCAGTCCACCAGCGGCGGCAGCGCGGCGGTGGCGGGCAGGCCGAGCCGGACGGCCGCGACCGGCTCCAGCCGGGCGGCCTCCACCAGGGCGTTGACGAAGTGGGTGGTGCCGATCATCACCGCGGACACCCGGGTGGCGCCCAGGCCGGCCAGGGCCGCGGCGACGCCGCCCGTGACGTCCGCGGTGGTGGGGGACTTGACGGTGGCCAGCACCTGGCCGTCGTCGCCGATGAGGGCGGCGTCGGTGTTGGTGCCGCCCACGTCGATGCCGATACGCATGAAGGAGGACTCTCTTCTCGGACGGTGAGCGCGGGCCGCGCGACTCTCGGACGGTGAGCGCGGGGCCGCGCGACTCTCAGACGGTGAGCGCGGGCCGCTCGACGGGGACCTCGCGGGTGCCGCGGACCAGGCCGAGCCGGCCCGCGACGACGTAGCCCAGGCCCGCGAGGATCAGGGAGTTCAGGGCGGGGATGCCGATCCACTGGTAGTGGTCGCTGAGCCAGCCGACCAGCGCGGCGGCGGCCCAGATGACCAGCGTGGCGGGCACCCACGTCGGCTCGGTCTCGGGGAGCGTGCCGGTGGCGCGCGAGGCGTCCAGCACCGGGCGCCAGCGGCGCACCACGAAGTACTCGGCGACCATGATCCCGGCGACGGGGGGCGTGATGACGCCGAGGATCAGCAGGAAGTCGGTGAAGCGTTCCAAAATCCCGGCGGCGGCCAGCACGCTGCCCAGGACGCCGATGCCGATGGTGACGGCGACCCGGTTCAGCCGCACCCCGACCGTGGACTCCACGGCGTTGAGCAGGCCGAGCGCGGCGGAGTACAGGTTCCAGTTGTTGATCTTCACGGTGGCCGAGATGAGGACGATGACGCCGATCACGCCGGAGGAGGCCGTGATGATCGCGATCACGTCCGAGGACTTGACCGCGTAGGCCAGCAGCACGCCGGCCAGGCCGAGCACGTACTCGCCGAGGGAGATGCCGACGAGGGTCTGCTTGACGACGTCGCCGGTGTTGCGGTTGAACCTGGTCATGTCGGGCGTGGTCACCGCGCCGATGATGTAGGAGCCGGCCACGATGGTGGCGCCGGTCGCGATGCTGATCGGCTCGCCGAACGGCGGCGAGGCCACCAGCGACCCCAGGTCATGTCGCGAAATTTCCACCCACATTGCCCAGCCGGCCAGGCCGAGGAACGCCGGCACGGTGATGAACGCCGTCATCCCCATCGCCTTGAACCCGCGGATGACCAGCAGCGTCACGCCGATGCCGGCGATCATGGCCCACGCCCAGAGCGGCAGCCAGGACATGATCGAGTGCAGGCCCGAGGCGAACACCGCGGTCTGCACGCCGAACCAGCCGAACAGGCTCAGAGCGATGATCACGCCGATGATCGTGGAGCCGTACCGGCCGAAGCCGGTCCAGCGGGCCAGCATGGAGGTGGACAGGCCCTCGCGCATCCCGGCGATGCCGACGAAGATGCACACCACCTCCAGGATCACCGAGCCGAGCGTGAACGCCCAGAACGCCCCCCAGAACGACAGCCCGGCGCCGAGCGTGGCGCCCAGCAGGAACTGCGTCAGGTCGGAGAGCTGGCCGAACCGCTGCACGGCCACGTTGAACCAGGAGTAGCGGGCGGCCTGCGGCACCCGCTCCAGGGGGTAGTCGGAGTCGGTCATGGTGGTCTTCCTTCGCGTCGGGGGGTCGTGGCGGGGGCTCACGAGCGGGGGCTCACGAGCAGGCGGTCACAGGGCTGGTCTCAGAGCATCGGGGCTGTTCACAGCGGCGGTCACAGGAGCGAGGGCGGCCCGGCGGCGCGGGCGCGCAGCCGGACGAACGGGCCGGGCAGGTAGGCGAGCGGGATCTCCTCCACCCCGATGACCCGCACCCGCCGCGGATCGGCCCCGGCGCGGACGGCCGCCGCCCTGGCCTCCTCCGCGACCGGTTCGAGCGCCGCCGCCAGCGCCGAGCGGTCCGGCAGGCGGACGATGCGCTCGTACTGGCCGCCGACCGGGCTGACCGCCGCGCCGATGGCGCCGGCCGCCGGCCCGTGCTCGGGATGCAGCCCCTCCGGCACGGCGTGCTCACCGCCGCCCACGACCACGAGCGGCAGCAGCCCGGCGCCCGGCTGCACCCGGTCCACGGCCTCGGCCAGCTCGGTCGGGTCGACCGGCCGCGGCACCCTGATCAGCCCGGGGATGCGCAGCCCGACGGGCACGCCGCCGATGTCCGCGCCGCCCACGGCCTCCTCCGGATAGCCGCCGGCCAGCACGCCGACCCGGACGCGGGTGGCGCCCACGTCGGCGACCACCGCGTCACCGAGCCCGGTCAGCGCGCCGGCGCCGCGCAGCACGCTCGCCGGGCCGCTGCCCAGGCTGAGCCCGGGATGGCGGGCCAGGTGCTCCAGGCTCATCAGCGTGCCGTCGCCGCGGGTCACGAACACCGCCGCCCCCGGGCACAGGCCCGCCAGCGCGGTGGCCAGCCCGCCGGAGACCGCGCCCGCGAACCCCGACAGGGCGGCGTCCAGCACGGTCGCGTTCTCGCGTTCCAGCAGGCCGAGCGAGCCGAGGTCGGCCGACAGCGCGATCGGCACGCCCTCGCCCAGCTCCGCCCGGACGATCTCGGCCGCCTCGCGCTCCTGCTCGCCGTCCAGGGGCGAGAACAGGCCCGCGACGGCGACGGCCTGCGCGGTGCCGGCCACGCCCGCGGCGAAGCGGGCCACGGCGTCGCGGTCGAGGGGCGTGCGGTCCTCGCGGTCGAGGCCGCCGCCGCCGTCCACGACGGCGGTGCCGGCGTTCACCGCGGCGCGCAGGTCGGGCGGCCAGCCGGACAGCGGGCGCACCGCGGTCGCCGACACGCCCGCGATGCGCAGCACGGCCACCTTGCGCAACCCCGACCGCCTGGTCACGGCGGTGGCGGCGCCACGCAGGCCGACGGCGACCTGGGCCGGCTCGCCGTCCATCGGCAGGCGGGCCAGCGCGGCGCGCACGCCGGCCACCGGGTCGCCGGGGATCGACGCGATCTTGACGGTGGCCAGCACCCGGCCGTCGTCGGCGACGACGGCCGCGTCGGTGTTGGTCGGCCCGACGTCCACCCCGGCCCTCACGTCCCCGCCTCCCGCTCGGCGGACCCGTGGGGCCTGGAAGACCCGGTGGACGCGGTGGGGGAGGGGCTGAAGGCCGTGCCCGCCGGGGTTTCCGGCGTCGCGGGGACGGGGGGCGCCTGCGGTGGGGGAGGGGTGGGAAGGCCGGTGAGACCGAACGCGGCCGGCCCGGCCAGCCGCAGCCCCTCGGGGGTGTGCCAGACCGGGTCGCAGGGGACGCGCACCACGCTGACCCGCAGCCCGTACCGGACCTGCTCGGCCTGCACGACCTCGCCCGTGCGCGTGTCCAGCATCGCGATCACGTCGGGCACCACGGCCAGCGGCACGCCGTCCTCGACGACGGCCAGGAACTCGCTGCCCGCCTGGACGCGCACCAGCCGCCCCTGGTCGTACCCGAGCCCTTCGACCAGGATCGACCCGGCCGTCTCGGCGACCTTGCCGGTGACCAGCGGGTCGGGCAGCCGCGTCCCGAGGCGCACGGCCCGGGTGACCGAGCCGAGCGCGGTGGCGCCGGCCACCTGGTCGCCGCGCATGATGTACTCGCTGGTCGCGACCTGGCCGCCGAACGCCTCCAGCGACGCCCGTACCAGCCGTTCCAGCCAGCCGCCGGTCACCCGGTCGACGACGACGGTCCGGCCGCGCTCGTCGCACAGCACGGCCGGGGTGGGCGCGATGCCGCGCAGCTGCATCACCGTCTGGTCCATGCGGGGGAAGGCGCGGCTCATCCCGTCGGCGTCCACCAGCGGCAGGCCGACGCGGGCCGCCCAGGCCACCGCCAGGCAGCCGTTGGCGCCGCCGATCTCGCTGGCCAGCACCGCGCCGACGGGCGCGCCGTACAGCTCCTCGATCTTGTCGCGCAGGTAGACGGGCTCGTCGGTGCCGCCGACGCGCTCGGACATGACGGCCGAGGAGCCCGCGGTGCCCACGGGCATGACCAGCAGCTCGGGGTCCAGCTCGGCGGGCTGCACGACGCGTACCGGCCCGTGGTCCTCCAGCGCCTGCAGCGCCGCGGCGCGGGCGATGGTCACGGGACCGCCGCCGCCCGAGCCCAGCACGGCGCAGCCGCGGGCGAAGGCGGGCAGCAGCCCGGTGTCGATGTCCATGCTGTCGAGGTTACGAAGCCGCAGGTCGAGGGCGGTTGTTCCGGCCGCACCTTTTTGCCGGGCTTCGTGTGCCGATGGCACACTGATGGCATGTTCCTGCTGGAAGAGCTGCGTCCGCTGGCCGGGCCGGAGGCGCCGGCGGCGGCCTCGGGCGTGCGCCTGGTGGAGGACCTGGGCGGGATCGCGGGCCAGCCGCCGGGGTCGGTGCTGGTCCTGACGGGCGCGGCCTCGCGGCAGGCGGCCGGCTACCGGCTCGACGTCGCGCTGCGCGACGCCGCCGCGGCCGGCGCCGTGGCACTCGTGCTCACCGCCGAGGCCGGGCGGGCCCTGGAGGCCCTGGAGGCCGCGGTGGACCGGAGCGCCGCCGCGCTGGCCGAGCGCGGCGGGGTCGCGCTGCTGGCGGCCGCCGGCGGCGACCTGGCGGAGCTGGTGGTGGCCCTTGACCGGGCCATCGCGGGCGACGCCGCCGAGGCGCTGGTCCGTACGGCGCGCGCCGCGGAGGCCGTGGCGGGGGCGGGCGGCGTCCCCGAGCGCATCGCCGAGGCGGCCGGCGCGGCTCTCGGCCGTCCCGTCCGGGCCGACGGCGGCGCGTTCACCGCCCAGGCCGGCGGGCCCGCCGGCACGCACTTCGACCGGGCCGCCGGGATCGTGCTCAGGGTCGCCGCCCTGGCCGCCGCCGCGGGCCCGTCCGACGAGCTGCCCGGACGGTCCCGCGCCCAGCTCCTCACCGAGCTGCTGGTCGCCCCCGAGAACCAGGCGCAGGAGCTGGCCCCCCGCGCCAGGGCCCTCGGCCTGCCGATCGACGACTGGCACGTCGTCCTGCGCCTGGAACCCGCGAAGGACCCCGCGAAGACCCCGGACGCCGCCGCCGACGGCCCGGCCGACGGCGGCCAGGAACGCTACGCCCTGCTGGAGACCGCCGCCTCGCGGGCCGTGCGCGCGGCCCGCGAGCTGGGCGGCGCCGCCTGGAACGCCGCGCTCGCCGGCGACGCGCTGATCGTGGTCCGCAGCCAGCGGCGCGACCAGGGCAGGGCGGGACTGCGCGAGGCCGTGCGCGACGCCGCCCGCCTGCTCGAACGGGTCCGCCCGGCGGGCGCCGAGCTGCGCTGCGGGGTCAGCACCGCCCATCAGGGCCTGGTCGGCCTGCGCACCTCCGCCTCCGAGGCGCGTACGGCCCTGCGCCGCAGCACCCTGCCGCTGGCCACCTACGACCTGGCCGGCCTCGACCGGATGCTGGAGGAGTGGTACGCCTCCGACGCCGCCCAGCACGCCGTCAGGGAGCTGCTGCAACCGATCCTCGACCTCGGCGGCGAGCGGGCCGCCCACCTCCTGGCCATCCTGCGCGCCTACCTCGACCACAACGGCTCGCCCGCCCGCGCCGCCGAGGAGCTGCACCTGCACCGCAACGCCGTCAGCAGGAACGTGCGCCGCATCGAGACCCTGCTCCAGGCCGACCTCGCCGACCCGCGGCAACGCCTGGCCCTCCAGCTGGCCTGCCGCGCGGCCTCCTCCCGCTGAACGACGGCCCTCCAGGACCTCCCTCCGCGGCCTCCTCCCGCTGAACGACGGCCCTCCAGGACCCCGCTCCCAGCCCGCGTTCGCCCGCCAGGACGAGGAAACCCGGCGGCCGGCTCCCTAGATTCGGTGGCATGACAAGAGCGCGGCGGATGGCCGCCTGGTGCGCGGGGCTGCTGCTGATGGCCGCCTGCGCGGGGCTCGGCTACGAGACCGCCGCCCGGCGCGGCGACGCCACGCGCCACCCGCCCCCGGGCCGCCTGGTGAACGTCGGCGGCCACCGCCTGCACCTGCGCTGCACGGGGTCCGGCGGCCCGGTGGTGGTGCTGGAGGCGGGCCTGGTCGAGTCGAGCGCGAGCTGGGAGGTGGTCCAGCGGCGGCTGTCGGCCGGGCTGCGCGTGTGCTCCTACGACCGGGCCGGCTACGCCTGGAGCGAGGAGGGTCCAGGGCCGCGAACGGCGGGCCGCGCGGCGGGGGAGCTGCGCGCGCTGCTCGCCGCCGCGGGCGAGCCCGGCCCGTACGTCCTGGCCGGGCACTCCTACGGCGGCCAGATCGTCCGGCTGTTCGCCGCCCGGTACCCGGAGGTGACGGCGGGCCTGGTGCTGATCGACGCCACCGACGAGGAGGCGGTGACGGCCATGCGGGTGTCCCGGCCGCTGCTGGCCGTCCAGCTCACCGCCGACCAGGCGCTGGCCAGGATCGGCCTGCTCCGGCTGGCCGGGGATCTCCTGGTGCCCGGCGACGCCACCCCGGCGGCGCGCGCCGCCGCCCCCGTCGTCTACGGGCCGGGCACCATGGCCGCGGCCAGGGCCGAGGCGTGGGCCGCGCCGGACAGCGCGCGGGAGGTCGCCGGGACGGCGCAGGGGCCGGGCGGGCCGCCGGTCGTGGTCGTCATCCCGTCCGGCGGGCCGCGCAGCGCCCTCGACCAGGCCCGGCGGGTGGCCGCCCGGTCCACGCGCGGGCGGGTGGTGGTGGCCGCCACCTCCGAGCACTACGTGCAGTATCGGCAGCCCGATCTGGTCGTCACGGCGATTCGGGACGTCGCCGCCTCCACAGAAAGGTGAAACTGGGTCTTGCCGGTCGGGTCAAGTCGGCTTTCAATGATCGGGATACCGGTGATCCTGGAGGAGCCGATGCGTGGCTTGAGGGCGTCCGCAGTCATTCTGATGATCGTCGTCTCGACGTTCCTCGCCTCCGGGCCGTCGTCGCTGCCGGCGGTGGCGGGGCCGGCCGATCCCGAGCCGGCGTCGCTGGTCACGCTCTCCGTGCCCGACAGGGCCGCGATGGAGCGGCTGGTCGCGTCCGGCGCCGACCTGACCGAGCGGGTCCGTCCGCAGGCCGACGGCAGCGTCCAGGTGGACGCCGTGCTCACGGCCGGCAAGCTCGCCGAGCTGCGGGCGATCGGCGTGGGCCTGGCGTCCGGCACGCCGCCCGCCGCCCGGCAGGCGCCGTCCGCCACCGCCGCGCAGGACCAGATCGTCATCGAACGGGCCGTCTGGTACAAGTCCCGCGACGGGTACTTCCTGTCGGTCGAGGCCAGCAGCAGCGCGGGCGAGACGGCGGCCCTCACCGCCACCTGGACGGGCCGCGGCGGCGCCACCGGCCAGGTCGCGATGGTCCCGTACGTCGACGCCGGCGCCTACCTGGGCCACCAGTTCAGCACCCCCGCCCCGGTGCCGGCCGAGCCGCAGCGCGTCACGGTCACCTCGGCGACCGGCGGCACGGCCGAGGCCCGCGTCCGGGAATGGCCCGACGGGGACCGTCCCGACCACCGGGCGCCGGGCTACCAGAAGGACTTCGTCACCCAGTACATGCCGCCCGCCCAGCTCAACGAGCGCATCCAGGCCCTGCACCGGCGGTACCCGTCGCTCACCGACGTCATCCCGCTGCCCAACCTCACCAACGGCTACCGCCGCCACGCCCAGGCGCTGATCGGCACGCCGCCCGGCGCCGCGATCGTGGTCACCTCCGACGCCTACGGCTCCGAGGGCGGCAACGACCTGTCCGTCGAGCTGGCCGCCCCGGGCGCGCCGGACCGGCCGCTCCAGGTGAGCGTGGCCCGCAAGCAGGTCACGGTGAGCCTGGCCACCGACGGCTCCGGCACGCCGGTCAGCACCGCCGCCCAGGTCGTCGCCGCGATCAACGCCGCGCCGGGCACCGGGCTGAAGGCCGCCGCCTACCGCACCGACCCCGGCGCCGGCGTCATGGCGGCGGCCGCCGCCACCCGGCTCACCGACTCGCTCAAGGCGCCCGCCGACGTCTCCCGCAAGCCCATGCGGGTGCTGGCGCTGCGCGTCGGCGTCCACCGTGACGGCTCGCGCACCGGCGTGCTGGCCTACGCCCAGGAGCACGCCAGGGAATGGGTGGCGCCGCTGGTCACCGTCGAGGCCGCCGAGCGGCTGCTGCGCAACTACGCCCGCGACCCCGCCACCCGCAGGCTGCTGCAGCGCACCGACATCTTCATCGTCCCCACCGTCAACCCCGACGGCGCGAACTACAGCTTCTACGACTTCAACGGCCAGCGGAAGAACATGACCAACCACTGCCCGGCCGCGCAGTCCGACCCGGCGCAGCGCAACACCTGGGGCGTGGACGTCAACCGCAACTACGCCGTCGGCTCCCTGTCGGACGGCTACTTCGGCGCCTCGGCCAACTGCCAGAGCGGCACGTACGCCGGTCCGGCCGAGCACTCGGAGCCGGAGAGCCGCAACGTGATGTGGCTGGCCGAGACGTACCGCAACATCCGGTTCGCCATGAACGTGCACAGCTACGGCGGGTACTTCATGTGGCCGCCCGGGGCGTACAAGCTCGACGGCCGCGTGGCGCTGCCCAGGCCGAGCGCCCAGGAGGAGGCGTACTTCATGCGCTCGGCCCGCACGATCGAGCAGGCCATCGCCGCCGAGCGCGGCACGGTCATCTGGCCCCAGCAGACCGGGCCGGTGACCGACGTGCTCTACTCGGCGGCCGGCAACTCCGCCGACGAGCTCTGGTACGACCACGGCGTCTACGGCTGGGACTTCGAGGTCGGCGCCGACCTGTGGAACCCGACGGCGCGGACGTGGGAGGGCGTGGGCTTCCAGCCGCCGTTCGAGGAGGGGCACGCCGAGGCGATGGAGTTCGCCGCAGGCCTGATCTCGCTGGTGGGGGTGGCGGCCGACTACCGGAGGCCGTGACCGCCGCGCGGCTCATGCCCAGGTCATGGCGTTCGCGGGGGCCGGGAATGCCCGCGCGTTGCCCGGGGTTTACATACGGACACCCCGCGACAGTGACCTGGGCTTTTGCCCATGTTGGCGTCGCTTGCCCGGGGTTTACGGTTCAGGGGTAGATCTTTGCCCGTTTTAGGGTGTTTGGTTTGTGTTTGTCCGTTTCTTGGGTTAGTGTGTACCTATTGGCGGGTGAGTGGCCCATCTGGGTCCGCCCCCATTGCGCTCCACGTAGCGACCGATGGCGTTTGTGCCCGGCTACGGCGTTCATGTCTTGTCTGAGTCAAGCGAGCGCATGCCCCCCTGATGATCGATGTCACCAAGGAGACTGCTGATGACTGCTCGCCTGCGTTCTTTCGCC